>NZ_AFWD01000017.1:0-368 GCF_000222565.1 Vibrio sp. N418 | reverse complement strand
TTTTCTCAATGGGGCTATAGCTCAGCTGGGAGAGCGCCTGCCTTGCACGCAGGAGGTCTGCGGTTCGATCCCGCATAGCTCCACCATTGAGAAACTTCTTCCTATAAGAAGTAAAACTAATATGGGCGATTAGCTCAGTTGGGAGAGCACCTGCCTTACAAGCAGGGGGTCACTGGTTCGAGCCCGGTATCGCCCACCATCTTTAAGCGCATTCGCAAGAGTGTTTTTAGAAATGGTTTCAATAGAAATCTAGCTCTTTAACAATTTGGAAAGCTGACTGATAACAACACTGTTGTTATCAAAAAAAGTTCTCAATGTTTATCTTTAAGATAAACACCAAAAAACACATTCAAGTGTTCTTGGCAATG
>NZ_AFWD01000018.1:0-1083 GCF_000222565.1 Vibrio sp. N418 | reverse complement strand
TAAGAATTAAGCGAAGATCTTAGCAACAACACCAGCACCTACAGTACGGCCACCTTCACGGATAGCGAAACGTAGGCCTTCATCCATTGCGATTGGAGCGATTAGCTCAACGATCATTTGGATGTTGTCGCCTGGCATTACCATTTCTACGCCTTCTGGTAGAGAGATATCACCAGTTACGTCAGTTGTACGGAAGTAGAACTGTGGACGGTAGCCTTTGAAGAACGGAGTATGACGGCCGCCTTCGTCTTTAGAAAGTACGTATACTTCTGACTCGAACTTAGTGTGTGGAGTGATTGAACCAGGCTTAGCTAGTACTTGACCACGTTCAACGTCATCACGCTTAGTACCACGTAGAAGTGCACCAACGTTCTCACCTGCACGACCTTCGTCAAGCAGTTTACGGAACATTTCAACACCAGTACAAGTAGTAGTTGTAGTATCTTTGATACCTACGATTGCTACTTCGTCACCTACGTTTAGGATACCGCGCTCGATACGGCCAGTTACTACTGTACCACGACCTTGGATTGAGAATACGTCTTCGATTGGCATTAGGAATGGCATATCGATTGCACGCTCAGGTTCTGGAATGTAAGTATCTAGAGCTTCTGCAAGTTCAATGATCTTAGCTTCCCACTGCTCTTCGCCGTTTAGTGCGCCTAGTGCAGAACCTTGGATAACTGGTAGGTCATCACCTGGGAAATCGTACTCAGAAAGAAGTTCACGAACTTCCATTTCTACTAGTTCTAGTAGCTCTTCGTCATCTACCATGTCACATTTGTTCATGAATACGATGATGTAAGGGATACCAACCTGACGGCCTAGTAGGATGTGCTCACGAGTTTGTGGCATTGGACCATCTGTTGCAGCAACAACTAGGATACCACCGTCCATCTGTGCAGCACCAGTGATCATGTTTTTAACATAATCCGCGTGTCCTGGACAGTCTACGTGTGCGTAGTGACGAGTTGGAGTATCGTATTCTACGTGTGAAGTAGAGATTGTGATACCGCGCTCACGCTCTTCTGGAGCGTTATCGATTGATGCGAAGTCACGAGCTGAACCGCCGTATACTTTTGA
>NZ_AFWD01000019.1:0-14683 GCF_000222565.1 Vibrio sp. N418 | reverse complement strand
AGCAGGATTTGAACCTACGACCTTCGGGTTATGAGCCCGACGAGCTACCATGCTGCTCCATCCCGCGTCCGGATGTCATTGTTAAGTACAATGAAAACTTTACTCTAATCAGACTAATTGTCTAATCAGAAAATTTGGAGCGACACATCGGGTTCGAACCGATGACCTCAACCTTGGCAAGGTTGCGCTCTACCAACTGAGCTAGTGTCGCATCTCAACAACGTTTCCGTCGTTCAGGGCTGCGAATTATAAGAGCATTTTTTTGTGATGCAAGTCCTTCCTGCAAAAAAACAGTTTTTTTTTATCGTTTGATGAAAAAGCACACAAAAGAGAATAAACAATGAGCGAATTGTTTAAATTTAAAACGCAGCCACATAACTGTCACTACGATTAAAGCACTGATTTGACGTAGTGAATAGATAAAATTAGCCAGCAAATGCGATATAACCCAGTAAATAGATTCTTAAAATCTAGCTAAGCTGGTCTAAAAGTATCCTTTTGTATATAACCAAATGCTGATGTTATCGCTTCGCCCAATAATATTTTGTTAATGGCAATTGCAAATCATGGAGATCGCAATGGCATTACCCGTTTTCCGACGCTCGTTTTTAGCCCTGTTTGTTCTGCTCTCTAGCGCCCTATTTCTCAATGGCTGTGAATCCATGCCCAAGCCGGTCCGTAACCTGGGTAAAACCGATGTGGATTTTGTTATGGATGTGCATGTCAAAGAACAAAAAGAACTGCTGATGGAATTAACGCGCAAAATGTACGTGCGCAATCCAAACCAACTCAAGAAAGTTGCCGACACCACACTTGAAGATCGGATGCTACAGATCTTTGGTCGTCATGATGAGATTGATCTCCCGTCGTTGGTCTTTGATGAGCTCGGAGGAAAAACGGGCATTGAAGCAATATTAATGGCGTTTGATGAATCGTTCCAAGGCGACCGCGTATTCGCTGCGATAGTAGGCTTAACAGAGATGTTGCGCCGTTCTTATAACCACCAGCAAGAATTCTTTATTCTCGATTCACTCGATGAACAGGCACTTTACAACAGTGCACGTAATATCGAAATTTTTGTCTGGCGCCTCTATCAACGTAAAGACAGTCAAGGTGAACTCTTCTTGCTGACCAATCATGTGACTGAGGGGGAGTTTGATACCAGCTTCGACCGTATCTTTGCCAAGATGGCATTGATTCAAGACATGATGGCGCTGATCGTCGCCGACAAGACCAATCGCAGCATTACGAAAGTGGCACAAGGCGTGGCGCAGTTTGTATTCCTGCCGATCCCGTAACGACAGCCCATCACGATTCCTTTCCAAAATGACAAAAACCGCAGCAAGCTTCGGTTTTATATCACATCATCGACTTACGTCGTTAAATGCTAAAAATCGTTTTACGGTAATACTGCAATTCTGCAATCGACTCACGAATATCATCAAGCGCTAAGTGGCTACCTGATTTTGAAAAGCCGTCCAATACTTCTGGCTTCCAGCGACGAGTCAGCTCTTTAAGCGTACTGACATCCACATAGCGATAATGGAAGTATTGCTCCAATTCAGGCATATGTTTGTATAAGAAACGGCGATCTTGGCCGATACTGTTACCACAAATAGGTGATTTACCTTTAGGCACCCACTGTTCAAGAAACTCAATCGTCTGACGAATCGCTTCTTGTTCGGTCACTGAGCTATTGCGAATGCGTTCAACTAAGCCACTATTGGTATGGGTATTGGTGCACCAATCGTCCATTTTATCCAACTCAGATTCTGGCTGATGGATGGCCAGTACAGGACCTTCTGCCAAAATATTAAGCTCACTATCGGTGACGATGGTGGCGATTTCGATAATTTTGTGTGTTTCTGGATCAAGCCCAGTCATCTCGAGATCGACCCAGATTAAATTTTGATCGCTAAAGGACATAAATCGTTGCCTATTGGTTTTTCGCTAAAAAAGGTACTATACCCAAATTCAGATACCCAAGATAGCAATCTCAGGTGTCGACCCTAAGAGAAGCAGATTAAGTAGATCACCGTGGCAAAACAGAAAAAGTTAACCAAAGGTCAGGTACGACGCGTTCGTAGCAATCAAAAACGCAAACTCACTAAAGCGGAAAGCATTCAGTGGGATGAGTCCATGCTGGGCGGCACAAAAACAGGGTTAGTGATTACCCGTTTCGGCCAACACGCGGATATTGAAGATTCTGAAACAAAAGAAATTCACCGCTGTAACTTACGTCGCGGTATCGAATCTTTAGTCTCGGGTGACCAAGTTATCTGGCGGGCAGGTCTTGAGTCCATGTACGGTATTTCCGGCGTGGTTGAGGCCGTAGAGCCACGCACCTCAGTGTTAACCCGCCCCGATTACTATGACGGTCTAAAGCCAGTCGCTGCGAACATCGGTCAGATGGTGATCGTATCTTCTGTATTGCCTGAACTGTCATTAAATATTATTGACCGTTATCTAGTGGCTGCTGAAACACTGCAGATTCCACCTTTACTGGTACTCAACAAAATTGACCTGCTCGATCAAGTACAACGCGAGCAATATCAGCAATCTCTGCGTGACTACGAGAATATCGGTTATAACGTTCTGTTAGTCAGTAAAGAGTCGGGTGAAGGCATTCCAGAACTGGAAGCGGCACTTGGTAATTGCATCAACATTTTTGTGGGTCAATCTGGTGTTGGTAAATCTAGCCTAGTGAATGCTCTGATGCCTGGACTTGAAATTGAAGAAGGTCTGGTGTCTGAAAACTCAGGTCTTGGTCAACACACCACCACCGCCGCTCGCTTGTATCACATCCCTTCCGGTGGTGATCTGATTGACTCACCAGGAGTACGTGAATTCGGTCTCTGGCACTTAGAAGCAGAAGAAGTCACCAAAGCGTTTGTTGAATTCAAACCTTACTTGGGTAGCTGTAAGTTCCGTGATTGTAAGCACCTTGATGATCCAGGTTGTGTACTGCGTGAAGCCGTGGAACAAGGCAACGTCAGCGAGAGCCGCTTTAATAACTATCATCGCATTCTAGAAAGCATGTCTGAGAATAAGGCCAACCGCCAATATTCTCGTAACAAGAAAGCCGATCTGTAACGCAATGACTACGAGGAAAAATCAGCAACTACTGACATTTGCTGATTTTTTAAGTACCATCTCGCGCCCAAAAGTTTGAAACAGACAATTAACATTGGAATTGAACACAATGGACAAGATTAAAGTTAGACTGCAATACTGGATCCCTCAGCACGCGCTTACTCGCCTCGTCGGTAAGATTGCTTCGGCCAAAGCAGGCAGCCTAACCACTGCAATCATTCGCTGGTTTATCAAGCAATACAACGTCAATATGGATGAAGCTCTGCACTCAGATCCTCAGCACTTCGCCACATTTAACGAGTTTTTTGTGCGTGAACTAAAAGAAGGGGCTCGTCCTATCTCTGAAGGGGATGATCTCATCACTCATCCTGCAGATGCGCGTGTTAGCCAATTTGGTCCAATCCAAGACGGTAAACTTATCCAAGCAAAAGGCCACGACTATACCGCGCTTGAGCTATTAGGTGGTGACGAGAAACTGGCTGAAGCGTTTAACGACGGTGAATTTGCAACCTTGTATTTATCGCCAAGTGATTACCATCGTGTTCATATGCCATGTGATGGCACGCTACGTCAGATGATCTACGTACCGGGCGATCTCTTCTCTGTAAACCCACTGACTGCTGAAAACGTGCCGAATCTATTCGCTCGTAACGAACGTGTCGTCTGCATCTTTGATACGGCTTTCGGTCCAATGGCACAAGTGCTGGTTGGCGCTACCATCGTCGGTAGTATCGAACAAGTTTGGGCGGGTACAGTAACACCACCACGTGGTAACACCGTTCATCGTTGGGAATACCCTGCTGAAGGCGACAAGGCGGTAATTCTGAAAAAAGGTCAAGAAATGGGCCGCTTCAAACTGGGTTCGACAGTAATTAACCTGTTTACTAAAAACAGCATCCGCTTCGATGACTCAATGCAACTTGGCCAAGCAACCGTAATGGGCACCCCTTACGCACAGCGCCAAGACACAGAATAACGGTTCGACAACTGCATTATAAATCCCTGACTTGTTCAGGGATTTTTTTTGACCAACGACAAGATTTACGCAACATTTTTTACCTAATTGTAAAACTATTACCTTAGTCTAAGACGTTAATTTGGTTATCTTTTACTCTACCCTTCTCCACTAACATGAGAAGGTTTGCCGCGTATGACAAGGATTCATTCTGGCACGATAATCAAACTACTGATCTGTTTTGGGTTACCACTGGCAGTGTTACTGATGCCGATTGACTCAATCCCAATCGCAGACTTAACCCTCATCCAACATCGACTCCTTGCTATCTTTCTCCTTGCCGCCCTTTTGTGGGTGTTGGAACCTGTTCCCGTGTTTGCCACCTCGATTTTGATCATTGCTCTTGAATTGATCATGATCTCTGACAAAGGCCTACACCTATTCCGCAACCCACCCGCAGGACATGACTTTGGTGAGCTAGTCGCCTATACCGACATCTTCAGCGCTTTTTCCTCGCCGATCATTATTCTGTTCATGGGCGGTTTCGCACTGGCGATCTCGGCGTCAAAATACGAACTGGATAACAACCTTGCACGCGTGTTACTCAAGCCGTTCGGCACCCAACCACGGTTTATCATGTTGGGATTAATGTTGATCACCGCGGTATTCTCAATGTTTATGTCCAATACCGCCACCACGGTCATGATGCTGGCACTACTTGGCCCTATCGTCGCTTCTGCGCCAAAAGGGGATTTAGGAATTAAAGCCTTAGTGCTGTGTATTCCAATCGCGGCTAATACGGGTGGTATCGCCACACCAATTGGTACTCCACCCAACGCAATCGCATTGCAATATTTGGTTGGTGAAAACAGCATCGACTTCTTATCATGGATGATGATGGGCTTACCGTTTGTGATTGTGCAACTCACCATCGCTTGGTTCTTACTGCAAAAACTGTTTCCCTCATCTGAAGATAAAATGGTGCTCAAACTCGGTGGTTCCTTCCAGAAAAACTGGCGCGCCATCGTGGTTTACGCCACTTTTGCCTCGACCATTTTGTTGTGGATGACCACCAAGCTACATGGCATGAATACCTATGTGGTATCGATCATCCCACTGGCCGTATTTACATTAACAGGCATCATGGGCAAGGCCGAACTGAAGCTGATCAACTGGGATGTGTTGTGGCTCGTCGCCGGTGGTATTGCAATTGGGATTGCATTAGATAAAACCGGGCTAGCTTCTGCGCTGGCACATGCGATCGATTACGATGCCCTATCCCCTACTGCAGTAATCATCACCATGTCATTGGTATGCTGGGTAATGGCCAACTTTATGTCCAATACCGCCACTGCGAACTTATTGATGCCGATTGCGGCCGCAATTGGGGCTTCGATGCAAAGTTTGGATATGCAAAACCTCCTGGTGGTGGTCGCGTTCTCCGCTTCGTTAGGCATGATTTTACCGGTATCAACCCCACCAAACTCGTTGGCATACTCGACGGGGTTAATTGAAAGCAAAGACATGGCCAAAACCGGTTTGATTCTCGGTGTGCTTGGTCTATCCATGGTCTACATGGCTAACTGGATCCTCTCTTAATCACTGCCATTTAAACAGCAAAGCGTGATCACATATCACGCTTTGCTTTAATCCTCTTTTAAGGCATATTGACCATCTTATGTTGTGCCTTCGCACACATACACCTGTCGCGACAAGGATGCGAAATAGATGGGATATGAATGGCTAGCTTTAGCCGCTGCTCTATTGTGGGCCATCGCCAGCCTACTCTCCGTTAAGCCTGCTCATCACTTAGGCACCTTTGCTTATAGTCGCTGGCGCATGGGTTGTACCAGCGTCATTCTCGCCGCTATGGCGCTGTATACCGGTGGCTGGGAAACCGTCACAGTGCCATCGCTGACAGCGATGATGTTCTCTGGCTTAGTCGGCATCTTCATTGGTGATACCGCACTGTTTGCTTGCCTTAACCGCATGGGCCCTCGCCAAGCAGGTTTACTCTTCTCTTGTCACGCCGTTTTTTCTGCGCTACTTGGCTACTTTCTCTTTAGCGAACGTATGAATGGTTGGGAATTACTTGGCGCCAGTTTGGTTTTTTCAGGAGTGGTGTTGGCGATCTTTTTTGGTCGTAGGGGCCAAGATAATAATCAACTAGAAGCGATCAAAGGCCGTATTGGCGTTGGGATTACCCTAGGCGTTCTGGCTGCGATTTGCCAAGCCCTAGGCGGTATTATCGCCAAGCCGATCATGCAAACCGCTGTCGATCCTGTGGCAGCGTCAGCTTTGCGGATGATGACCGCTTTCGCAGCACACAGCCTACTTTGGTTGAGTGGGGCCAAGATCGCGAGGGCGACACACACTATCAACCTCAAGATTTTCTTACTCACCGCTCTTAACGGCTTTCTCGCCATGGCCGTTGGCATGACGCTGATCTTATATGCATTGCAAAAAGGCAATGTGGGTATGGTGGCACTGCTTTCGTCCACCACGCCGATCATGTTATTGCCTTTGCTGTGGTTTTATACCAAACGGCGACCAAATCGCTATGCATGGTGCGGCGCGTTCCTCGCGGTCTGTGGCACCGCTATACTGGTGCAGTAAGCAACAAAATCTGCCGATTCAACTATCGAATTGATTGGTAATTCCTCCTTTACATTGGTCGAGAAATGTTAAGAATAAGAGTTATTATCAATGTAAGCTTATGGCCAAATAGACAATTCGCTGAAAGATAGCTACACGACATCACCAACAATATTTGATCTTGGCCTACAGTTTTGCTTAAAAAGTGTAGTAAAATTACGCTAGTTTTGTTTCAAGGTCCTTGGGTTTTCTGACCCAAAACCGACAGTTACTTAAATTTGACGAGGTTTACTCTATGTCTGCTAAGAAGCCATTGGCTCTAGTTATTCTTGACGGTTACGGACACCGTGAAGACACTGCAAATAATGCCGTTGCAAACGCAAATACGCCTAACTTGGACAACCTATTTGCTAACCACCCGAACACGCTTATTTCTGCGTCTGGCATGGATGTAGGTCTACCAGATGGTCAAATGGGTAACTCAGAAGTTGGCCACACCAATATCGGTGCGGGCCGTATTGTCTACCAAGATCTTACCCGTATTACTAAATCTATCGCTGATGGTGAGTTTGCTGAAACTGCAGCACTGGTTGAAGCAATGGATAGCGCAATCAACGCAGGTAAAGCCGTTCACATCATGGGTCTTATGTCGCCAGGTGGCGTTCACTCTCACGAAGATCACATCTACGCAGCGGTTGAAATGGCAGCGGCGCGTGGCGCTGAAAAGATTTACCTACACTGCTTCCTTGATGGCCGTGATACGCCACCACGTAGCGCAGAAGGTTCTCTACAACGCTTCCAAGACCTATTCGCTAAACTAGGTAAAGGCCGTGTGGCTTCTCTAGTAGGTCGTTACTATGCTATGGACCGTGACAACAACTGGGATCGCGTTCAAGTTGCTTACGACCTATTGACTCAAGCGAAAGCTGAATTCACTTTTGACACCGCAGTAGAAGGCCTTGAAGCCGCTTACGCTCGTGACGAAAATGACGAGTTCGTTAAAGCAACGGCAATCAAAACTGCAGATCAAGAAGATGCTATCATGCAAGACGGTGATGCGGTGATCTTCATGAACTACCGTGCTGACCGTGCACGTCAAATCACGCGTACTTTCGTTGCGGATTTCGACGGTTTTGAGCGCGCAGTATTCCCTGCTCTGAACTTTGTGATGCTAACGCAATACGCAGCAGACATCCCTCTAGCGGCAGCATTCCCACCAGCAACACTAGAAAACACTTACGGTGAGTGGCTTTCTAAACAAGAGAAAACTCAGCTACGTATTTCTGAAACAGAAAAATACGCGCACGTCACTTTCTTCTTCAACGGTGGTGTTGAAAACGAGTTTGCTGGTGAAGAGCGTCAACTGGTTGCTTCTCCAAAAGTTGCGACTTACGACCTACAACCAGAGATGAGCTCAACTGAACTAACTGACAAACTGGTTGCTGCGATCAAATCAGGTAAGTTTGATACGATTATCTGTAACTACCCTAACCCAGATATGGTTGGTCACACGGGTGTTTACGAAGCGGCTAAACAAGCTATCGAAGCGATCGATGCATGTATGGGCCGCGTAGTAGAAGCGATCAATGAAGTTGATGGCCAACTGCTTATCACCGCAGACCACGGTAATGCAGAAATGATGATCGATCCTGAAACAGGCGGCATCCACACTGCACACACTAACCTACCAGTTCCACTGATTTATGTTGGTAGCAAAGCGGTTGAGTTCAAAGAAGGCGGTAAACTGTCTGATCTTGCACCAACCATGCTTTCTCTAGCGGGTATCGAAATCCCTGCAGAAATGTCTGGCCAGGTTATCGTTAAATAATCGCCTCGCATAATAAACGCCCGAGCCATGCTTGGGCGTTTTTTTTGGCCTCTTGCTAGGCAGCCTATGACACTGCGTACAAGTTTTTACTTAATCCTTTCTTCCCAAGAATCGAATTATGTATACTGGCCACTAATCAATTGGTTAGGATAATTCGAGCTAATGTCGCTTAACGCCATCACAAAAACGCATCGCACACTGCGCACACTCATGCTGCTGACGGTTGGTTTTGCTACGATTGCCCCTTTATCCACGCAGGCATCCTCACCCAGTCAGTTAACTGGCGTCAAAAGTGAAATTTCTCGACAAAAGAACGCCTTGAGCTCACAGCAGAAAGAGCTCGATAAATTACAAAAATCGCTAAAAAGCCAAGAACTTGGCATCAATCAGTTAGAGCGAGAAATAAAGGCAACCAAAGCCTCCTTGACTAAAACCAATGCCAATATCAACGCGTTGGACGGTAAAATTGTTACGCTTGAAAAAGACAAAGCGCAACAAAGTGAAAAGCTTAAGCAGTTATTGCGCACCTATTACGTGACTCAGCGTGCGAAATCTTCCGCCAATATAATGACCCAAGGTGTGGAAGAAGATCGTATCAGCCAATACTTCCAATACCTTGCCAAGCAACGCGCACAAACCATCACTGAGTTAGAAAAAATCGTCGCTGAACTTGAGCAAAGTGAAGAGCAGTTGGCGCTCGAAAAGCAACAAATAACCAAGTTACTCGATCAACAGACCTCAAAGCGCAATCAACTCGCTAAGACTCAATCACAGCGAAAAGGCACGGTCAGCAAAATCCGCAAAAGCATTTCCAGCGATAAAGTCTACCTGTCTGAACTACAGCGCAACGAAGCACGCCTAAAAGCCGAAATCGCCAAAGCGGCCAAACGTAATGCGGTACCAATGGATGGCCTTGCGAAACAAAAACGCAAGCTGCCATGGCCAATCAAAGGTCGCGTGATGCACAGCTACGGCTCAAAACAGACAGGGCAAATTGATTGGAAAGGTATTGTGGTCGCCGCTAACTACGGGCAATCCGTCAAAGCGGTGTACTCTGGCACGGTGGTGTTTGCTGATTACCTACGTGGCTATGGCCTCGTGGTATTATTGGATCATGGTAAAGGTGATATGACACTGTACGGCTTTAACCAAAGCTTACTGAAAAAAGAAGGTGATAAAGTGGTGGCCGGCGAATCAATCGCACTCGCGGGAGATACCGGTGGACAAACCCAAGCATCACTCTACTTTGAGATCCGCCGCAACAGCAAAACCCAAGATCCTATTTCGTGGTTACAGCGTAAATAATCGCAACAATAAGGGCGCCTCTCAGCGCCCTTATTGTTTGATATGGTTTGGTATGAAAAACTTTCAGCCTACGCTTAATTGTTTACTTATCAACGGCGGTAATATTCGCTGACTTGCCCTATCAACAATTCTAATTGCTGTGGTTCTAGATGATTAATGCCACCCGCGGCTTCTCGTCCTCCCCCTGTCGCAAATTGGCTACACAACTCTCCAGCCCCTTGCTTATTCGCTAACGGAGCGCGCAACGACACGGTATAGCCCTGCTGACGATTCTCGCTAAGCACAAGATGGGCTTTCTCTGGTGCTTGGTTCGCTAACCAGTTGCCGTAAACACCACTGATGCGTCGAGACGCCGCGGTATTCGGTAAGATAAACACTGCCAGTTGCTCATCTTGATAATGCGCTTTTAGAGATTGCGCTGACGCCATATCTTGCTGATAAGCCATTTTGAGTTGCTGATATGGTGAGTCTTGTGCAGCAATAACAGCAAAAGGATCATCGTAGGCCAAAAGGGTAGTAAACAGAGTGGCGGGATGGAAATGCAGATCGTCAACCGTGGCGCCATACCCGTTGTAATTAAGGAGCGTGCCGAGATCGCGCAACTGTTCAGCTTGTTGTGGGCTCAAGCCGGCTTGCGCGGCTAATTGATCGGCTTTGGCGATCAGATTGTCGCCATAGGCCCCTGCTATCGCCCAATAGTGATAACGCCCATCAAGTAAGGCATCAATAATCAGTGCAGTACAGATATTGGCATCGAGATTGATATGAGCGGTCAATTGGGCATGGCTAGGTATGCCATCGGCTTTATGGTGATCGGCATAAAAGACATCCGCGCCAGCATCAAGAGCGCGTTGCAACCCACTGAGGTTTTGTGTGAGTGAAATATCCAAAACCGTTAGAGAGTCACCACGTTGAATCTCAATTGAATCGAGCAATTGAATATCACGCTTTACCCCAGTCACTAATTGAGCGTTCTTAGGGTTCGCGAGACGTAGTTGAAGTAGAGCGATGATGCCATCGGCATCACCGTTAAAAACATCGTAGTGCATAACATTACTCGAATCAGAAGGTTATCAGTAATGTAACGGCTTAGAGCAAACAGAACAAAGAGCGAAAGGTTATAAACCCTCGCCTTCGATTATATTCATCGCGGCTATGAAGCGTTAAGCGGCGTGCATCGCTTTAACACCCTCTTCCAAGAGCTGAAGCTGCTCAAGGCCAGATTCGGTTGCCTTTGGTTTCACGACCGAGATCATCTGCAACATGCCTTGGTGAATGATCTGTTCGGTGATTTGCGTTTTCGGTGACATGGCCGACTGATAACCTAACCAGCTGGAAGCTATTAAATGCAGTGTTGTGACCAACGGCTTCATTTCATTTTCGGCGACATCAAGCAAGCCTAACTTAATGAAGGCGGCCATGATATTGACCAAGTTTGATTGCAGCTTATCTTGTACCTGAATATATTCTTCGTGCAGAACTTCATCACGCTGAAGTATTTCCGGTAAGTTGGCGTAGAAGAAACGGTATTTCCACATCAAGGTAAAGATTGAGTTGAGGTAGAGCTTCAACAACACCAAGCTCTCTTGCTGCCCCTGAACTGGCGTAAAGCGCTCCAACAATTCGTTTGAATAGAGAGCAAAGATCTCTCGTACTATTTCCTGCTTATTGCGGAAATGGTAGTAGAGATTACCTGGGCTGATATCGATGTGCGCGGCAATGTGGTTGGTGGTGATATTCCTTTCACCATGCTCATTAAAGAGCTCTAATGCTGCTAATACAATTTTATCGCGCGTCTTCATTGCTGTGGTATCCCTTTCTCCGTTGCGTTTAGTATACCAACACATGCTTGCTATAACAAAAACGCCTGAATAAATCAGGCGTTTAAGCATTTGCAATTACTTGTGGTAAGGCTTAGACAATTCGTGCACAGCCTCAACAAATACACCGGCATTTTCTGGTGGCACATCAAGGTGAATACCATGACCAAGGTTAAATACGTGCCCTGTGCCTGCATCACCAAACCCTTCTAGGATTGAGCCCACTTCTTCACGAATACGCTCAGGTGACGCGTACAACATTGAAGGATCCATGTTGCCTTGCAACGCTACTTTATCGCCAATTCGTGCTTTCGCATCGGCAATGTTGATCGTCCAGTCTAGACCAACCGCATCACACCCCGTTGCTGCGATCTGCTCAAGCCACATGCCGCCATTCTTGGTGAACAGAGTTACCGGAACACGACGACCGTCGTTTTCACGAATCAGGCCATCAACAATCTTGTGCATGTATTGCAGTGAGAATAAGTTGTAATCACGAGGGGTTAATACACCGCCCCATGTATCAAACACCATCACTGATTGTGCACCCGCTTTAATTTGCGCGTTCAGGTATTCAATGACGCTGTCCGCCAGTTTATCAAGCAACAGGTGCAGCGTTTGCGGCTCTGCATACATCATCTTCTTGATCTTGGTGAATGCTTTAGAGCTACCACCTTCAACCATGTAGGTCGCTAGTGTCCACGGGCTGCCAGAGAAACCAATCAACGGCACTTCACCTTGTAGATCTTTACGGATCTGGCGAACCGCATTCATCACGTACTGCAGCTCACCTTCAGGATCTGGCAAACCGATCTTGTCTACGTCTGCTTTGCAAGTGATTGGCTTATCAAACACAGGGCCTTCACCTTGTGTAAAGCGTAGGCCTAAACCCATGGCATCAGGAATAGTCAAGATGTCAGAAAATAGAATCGCGGCATCAAGTGGAAAACGGCGTAATGGCTGAAGGGTTACCTCTGAAGCAAGCTCAGCATTGCGACACAGTGACATAAAATCACCCGCTTGAGCACGAGTTGCTTTATATTCAGGTAGGTAACGGCCTGCTTGGCGCATCATCCATACTGGGGTGTAATCTACAGGCTCTTTCAAAAGCGCACGCAGATAACGATCATTTTTTAATTCAGTCATTGTGCTTTTCCAATCTTAGGCGTTATTTTTCGCTGATATTCTAACACTGTTTAGCTCGCAAAAGCCGTGTGCTTTGCAACCTAGATCAAGTTATTAACTTTTAAATAAGTGCTTAATTTGCACCCAACCTCTAACAGTGATAAAAATTTCATCGCTAGCGAAAACTACAATAATTAACTGTGTATCTAATACTCAGTATCTCATAACGACATCTTACTTACCCCCTCCCTCTCGGAGGGTTTTTTTTGTCTACTTTTCAGTAAGATGCTCATTAATGTCGGCAAGCGTCTGATCGATCAGTTGTCGAGCAATCGTACCAATAGGTGCTACAGGGGGCATCTCATCAGGTGAGAACCACTGCGCATCACTTAACTCACTATAATCCGGCTTAATGTTACCAGATTGATAATCCGCGAGAAACGCCATCATCATACTGGAAGGAAACGCCCAAGGTTGACTGCCAAAATAACGAATATTGCTGACCTCAATCCCTGTCTCTTCTTTCACTTCACGTGCCACGCACTGCTCGAGCGTTTCTCCCACTTCAAGAAAACCGGCGATCACGGTGTACATACCGTTACGATGACGAGGATGCTGTGCGAGTAAAATCTGCTGTTCTTTACGCACCGCAACAATGATGCAGGGGAAGATACGTGGATAATGCAATGTACGGCACTCTGTGCATTGCATAGCAAGCTGATTGTGGTTTAGATGGTTTCGACCACCACACTGCGGACAAAAACGCATCGTTTGCGTCATGTGCCCATATTGAACCGCTTTGCTCGCCAGTAGAAAAAGATCCTGCGGGTAAGCTAAGCACTCACGTAATGAGCTCATTGGCAAACGAGCTTCGATCTCCATGTCATTTAGCCACATGACCGGCACGCCCTGATAGTCACCAATACAGACGACATCGCGGTCAGAAAACCCGAATTCACTAGCAAAACCGTAAGGGAGCTTGCCATCTTCTAGCCAAATATCGCTCCCTGATACAACACACCAATATGCCGCACTCTCGTGGGCCATATCACCGTTCTCTAACATTACCGTCCCTCATTGCTTGCAGTTCAACCATTTTACTGGCAATCTAATTTCATACTAGAGTTAGTAGAAAAGCAATTCATTCACTATAATTTCTAGTCAGGACAATAGGTTGTATATCTATCATCGCTTTGCTCAGCAAAGTAAAATGATCACCGGAGTTGTGATTAGATCATGAGGGCATGGTCATGCTAAAAAAACTGAAAAAAACACAAGAACAATGGGGTGGCTCAAGTGACGTCATCGACCATTGGTTAGAGACCCGACAATCCCTAATTGTCGAATATTGTAAGCTTGCCGCACTGCAACCCGCTAGTCAGAAAACCGCTCTATCTTCACTCCCCACGCCTCTAGAACTGCAAGATTTTTGCCAGCATTTGGTCGACTATATCTCCGAAGGTCACTTTAAGATCTACGATACGGTGATGGACCAATGGCGTTCGACCGGGTTTGAAATCACCGACGATATCAATAAAGCTTACGCGAAGATCGTGTTAACCACGGATCCGTTGCTCAACTTTACTGATAAATACGCTGATGTGGGTGAAGACGATACGTTAGATGTCTTTGACGCAGACCTATCAAGTGTGGGCGAGATCCTTGAAGTACGATTTGAAGTTGAAGATAATTTGATTCAGCTTATCTCTGACAGTTTAGCCGTGCCACCGGGGGCATAAGCTAGAGCTCTAGGAGATTCGAGAAGTTAGAATGCTTCGCGTGAGATGAGAAAGAGAGAGGGTTGGCATGGGAGTGTCAGCCTTTTTTATTGTCCATCGAAATAGAAATAAGCTGTCACTCTAGGGAGTGACCGAGTGGCCGCCAGTTAGTTTCTCACCTTTTATTTAGCCTGATTGCTGGCAAAGCAGGTCGTCATCCTCAAGAGTGAGGCACGAGCGAGTT
>NZ_AFWD01000020.1:0-2876 GCF_000222565.1 Vibrio sp. N418 | reverse complement strand
AACCACCCTGCCTTAAACCTCGCCACATTTAGCACTAAAGCTGACCCAGACTGAAATTGCCAAGCGTTGAGAATCCGTCTTAAATGCTTTGTTATGTAAATTCAGCCACATAAGCCAAAGTTACCACGAAAAACCAAGCCTGTACGACCGAAGAAATAGCCAAAACCAAAGAACCCAACAGTGTTCACGAATTTGCAGAGCCAGCAATGTTACAGACCAAGCTTCAACACGCGAAAAATGGTGATGACCAGCGTTCAAAAATGCTTTTGAATCTGGGAAATCTAACGAAAGAAACCATCAGCAAATGGGGACTTTCGTTAACCTTGCCCTTTCCACACTTTGAGCCCGCAAAACTAACCACGAGCCAACACTGAGACTGAATGAGGAAACTCACGAACCTTGGCATGTTTTACGGCTAATTTGGCAAAGGATAGAGACAGACAGAGCTGATTTTTACGAGGATGAAACCGATGGGTGGAGAGAGCGAATAAACAGAATAATACCGATTTTACCCGCTTTACATAACGCCGCATTAAGTGGTGAACAACGCGACCACTCAAACCTAAACCTTGCCACATTTAGCACTGAAGCCGACCTAGACTGAAACCGCCAAGCGTTGAGAATCCGTCTTAAATGCTTTGTTATGTTTTAGCACAATTCGTTGATTTAATTGGCAAAGAACTGAAGATTTGACCTAGATTTCTGAACCAAATCACAAGCTCGAACTCACTTGACCGCCAGATGCGCCAAACCAGAAACGAGTAAAACCACTTCCCTGATAATGAGGCAACTCGATCAAGCCTCAACAAGCGCCCTTTCTTAGCAAAAGCAGCGCAGAACAATGGCAATTTGCCGACTCAATTGCCAAGGTTATTTGCTAATTGGCAAATACACCCAAAGCGACTTTGAGCCAGAGAAACAAGACGACCAAACCACCCTAAAACCCGAATGAAGCAACCCACGAACCTTGGCATGTTTTACGGGCTGAGAGATTAAAGAACTGGGCGACAATAGTGATTTGCTGAGTCTACTCCCAGCGAATGGCTAAAGGGGCAAAGAACGACTCAAAGGCATTTAAGCCATTGAAATCACATTAAAACATAACGCCGCGTTAAGTGGTGAGCAACGCTACCACTCTACCTAAACCATTGTGACATAATCACTTAACTCAAAGTAAGCGGAAAGTGCCAAGCGTTGGGAATCCGTCTTAAACGCATTGTTATGCTCGTACTTCAACACGATCCCCATGACTTGGAGGAGTAGATGTAACAACGAAATGTAGGTCTGTTTGACCTCGATTACTCAGTTGGTGTGGAGTATCACTTGCCACATGAAAACCTTGATTTTCGAGTAATTCAAAAATTTCCCCGTTTACTTCTAATGTCGCACAACCAGATATAACAAAGAAAAACTGTTCTGACTTCTTGTGGAGGTGACGAACCTCAGAACAACCAGGAGGAACTCGTTCTTGAATTACACTGAGGTTCTGAGACTTAACTAGGTGCCAACCATCGCACTGCTCACCCCATTGATAATGTTCAGAATTTTTCACGGATACTACTGCCAAATTTCCTCCTAGAGCATAACGCCGTGTTAAGGGGCGAAATACGCTACGCCCCAGAACTATAACTTTGTGATTCAACACTTAATTCAAATTTGACGCAAAATCGCCAAGCGTTTTGAGTCCCTCTTAAACACTTTGTTAGTTGTTGCTTTTTGAGACTTACAGAAACTTCTCAATTAAGATCTCATCAACATACACACCACCTACTTTGGCATGTTTCTTAGCCGTACCTACAACTTCAAAACCTTGCTTCAAGTAAGCCGCCAATGCTCGTTCATTATCACTACGAACGTAAGCAAACAACTTTTCATACCCTTTTTGCTTTGCCACTTCAAAAGTCGACTCAAATAGTTTTTTGGAAACACCTTGCCCCTGGCTAGTGCCACCGACAAATGTCCCAATAATCCCAACATGGGCAAACGCTTTAGTATATGATGCAAATGGTTCCACATTCTGAAATCCAACAACCTCAGAATTCTCGGCATTTACTGCAACCGTAAACACACCTTTTTCCGGAAACTGTGCGATAAATTCTTTTTCTTCGTCTACCGAAAACGTGGTATCTAATACAGTGTATAAGCCTTCAACAATGATCGGGTTAAGAACATCTGCGACACCTTGAGCATCATCTAAGATGACTTGTCTTACTACTAAACTCATTCAACTGCACTCCTGTTTTATCGAGGCTCGATTTGTACAGGAGTTGAATATTTTCGGCAACAACTAACGCCGCATTAAGTGGTGAACAACGCGACCACCCAAGCCTAAACCTTGCCACATTTAGCACTGAAGCTGACCCAGGCTGAAATCGCCAAGCGTTGAGAATCCGTCTTAAATGCTTTGTTATGTTTTAGCACAATTCGTTGATTTACTTGGCAAAGAACTGAAGTGTAGACCTAGTTTTCTGAACTAAATCACAACCTAGCACTAGCTTGACCGGCAGATGTGCCAAACCAACAACGAGTAAGCCCACCTCCCTGACAATGAGGCAACTCGACCAAGCCTCAACAAGCGCCCTTTCTTAGCAAAAGCAGCGCAGAACAATGGTGATTTGCCGAGGCTACTGCCAAGGTTATTGGCTGATTGGGAAATACGCCCAAAGCGACTTTGAGCCAAAGAAACAAGGCGACCAAACCACCCGAAAACTAGAATGAAGCAACCCGCGAACCTTGGCATGTTTTACGGGTTAAGGGATTTAAGAATGGATCGATAATAGTGATTTGCTGAGTCTACTCCCAACTAATAGCCAAAGGGACAATGAACGACTCAAAGGCATTTAAGCCATTAAGATCCCATTAAAACATAACGCCGC
>NZ_AFWD01000021.1:0-3219 GCF_000222565.1 Vibrio sp. N418 | reverse complement strand
TTCTTTCATGCACATCATTAGGCGTGCAATCGCTTCGTCGTAAGTTGGTAGTGTCGCTAGTACTTCAGCGTCAGTTAGAGCGCCTTCAAATGCAGCAGCTTTGATCTCGAAATCTTTGTTCTCTTTAGCGAAGTCTTTGAAAAGACGCGCTGCAGCACCTGGGTGCTCGTTAGAGAACGCGATTAGAGTAGGACCAGTGAAAGTGTCAGTTAGACACTCGTACTGAGTACCTTCAACCGCACGACGTGCTAGAGTGTTACGAACAACTCGTACATAAACACCAGCTTCACGAGCCTGTTTACGTAGAGAAGTCATTGCACCCACAGCTACACCGCGAGAATCAGCTACAACTGCAGAAAGTGCACCACTGGCAGCTTCGTTGACTTCAGCAACAATTGCTTTTTTGTCTAGAAGGTTTAAAGCCATCTTGGATTTACTCCTGGTTGTTATTACACCACTCACTATTATCACAACAGTGAGAGCTATTTAGGTGCTTCCCAGAAGAAAGTTTACTATTTGCATAGAGCTTTCTGTCAGTTCGGGCACCATCTACGTAGGATGATTAAGTCTTTCTCTATATAAATATAAAGTCAGACACCTACGGTCTTGGACGGAGACTGGGTCATAATTCTAACTAAATTCACGAGGAATTTAACGAACCAAAGTTCAGCCCCAACCACAAATATTAGGCGCGAAATTATACACTAATTTCACACCTAATCAAATAAATTAAGCTTGAGTGTTCAGGCTAGCCTGATCAACTGCAACGCCAGCACCCATTGTAGTAGAGATGCTAACTTTCTTCAGGAAAGCGCCTTTCGCTGAAGACGGCTTAGCTTTCTTAAGCGCAACTAGTAGAGCTTCTAGGTTCTCTTGTAGTTGGTTCGCGTCGAAAGAAACTTTGCCGATTGTAGTGTGGATGATACCGTTCTTGTCGTTACGGTAACGAACCTGACCAGCTTTAGCGTTCTTAACCGCTTCAGCAACGTTAGGAGTTACAGTACCAACTTTCGGGTTTGGCATCAGACCACGTGGACCTAGGATAGTACCTAGTTGACCAACAACGCGCATTGCATCTGGAGAAGCAACAACTACGTCGAAGTTCATTTCGCCCTTTTTAACTAGCTCAGCTAGATCTTCCATACCCACTAGGTCAGCGCCAGCTTCTTTAGCAGCTTCAGCGTTTGCACCTTGAGCGAATACAGCAACGCGGATATCACGACCAGTACCGTGTGGTAGCACAGTTGCGCCACGAACGTTTTGGTCAGATTTACGAGCGTCGATACCTAGGTTAACAGCTACGTCAACAGATTCTACGAATTTAGCAGTTGCAAGTTCTTTAAGAAGAGCTACAGCTTCATTGATTTCGTATTCTTTAGTTACGTCAACTTTGTCGCGGATTACGCGCATGCGCTTAGTTAGTTTTGCCATGATCTTAACCCTCTACCACTAGGCCCATTGAACGAGCAGTACCCGCAATAGAACGTTTCATCGCTTCAATATCAGAACCAGTCATGTCAGCAGCTTTAGTTTCTGCGATTTCTTGGATTTGAGCTTCAGTAATCGTGCCCACTTTTTCAGTGTTAGGACGACCAGAACCAGACTTAAGACCAGCTGCCTTCAGAAGAAGAGTTGCAGCAGGAGGAGTCTTAGTGATGAACGTGAAAGAACGGTCAGAGTAAACAGTGATTACTACTGGAGTCGGCATGCCTTTCTCAAGAGATTCTGTTTTTGCGTTGAACGCTTTACAGAATTCCATGATGTTAACACCGTGTTGACCTAGAGCAGGACCAACTGGTGGACTTGGGTTCGCAGCGCCAGCAGCAACTTGTAGCTTGATATAAGCTTCAACTTTCTTAGCCATGATATTTCCTAAGTTTGGGTTCAAACGCTAATCGACTGATCAGCTCCCCGGTTATGTAAAAATCTTTTTACTTCAACAGAAGCAAAAAGGCGCGAAATTATAGTCATAATTCACGCCCTAAACAACCCTTTGCAAGGTGTTTTTTTAATCAAGTTTTTCCACTTGACCGAATTCAAGCTCAACTGGTGTAGCACGACCAAAGATCGATACAGACACTTTCACGCGGCTCTTAACGTAATCCACTTCTTCAACAGTACCGTTGAAGTCAGCAAACGGGCCATCGGTCACGCGAACAACTTCACCCGCTTCGTACATAGTACGAGGACGTGGTGCTTCACTCGCTTTTTCAAGACGGTTAAGAATCGCATCAGCTTCCTTATCAGTGATAGGAGCTGGACGATCAGAGGTACCACCAATGAAGCCCATGACACGCGGAACACTACGCACTAAGTGCCATGATTCATCGTTCATGATCATCTGAACTAGGACGTAACCTGGAAAGAACTTACGTTCTGACTTACGACGTTGTCCAGCGCGGATTTCCACTACTTCTTCAGTAGGGACAAGTACTTCACCGAATAGCTCTTCCATGCCATGCATTTTGATATGCTCGCGAAGAGATTGAGCTACACGACCTTCAAAACCAGAGAAGGCTTGAACTACATACCAGCGTTTTTTTGGAGCTTCACTCATGAATAAAAACCCTCTATACCCCAGTCACAAATGCAACAAGACGAACCATAATGCCGTCAATGCCCCATAGCGCTAGAGCCATTACAATACTTACAGCTAAAACGATCAGTGTCGTTTGCAGAGTTTCTTGACGCGTTGGCCAAACCACTTTACGAACTTCCATACGAGATTCTTTCGCAAACACGATCGAAGCTTTACCTTTAGTTGTTGTAGCCGCAACACCAAGTGCTGCTGCAATTAATACAACAACGCCTGCAGCGCGAACCACTACAGACATATCACCATACAGGTAATTACCCACAACAGCGGCAGTTAGCAGAACAAAAGTGATTACCCACTTAAAGATATCTGCGCCATTTGAGCTCTCAGGAGTTTCAGCATTATTTGCTTTCATAAAACCAACCTGTCACAAGTCTTAATATAGACGACAACAACCCCGCTGCTGCAGGGCAAATCCATGAAACGACCAATTTTATAAAAAATTGACGTCCTCTTTTATTGACCAAAATTGCTTTTCGCCAAAAAATTCCTGCTAACGTCTACATGAACAATAATTCAGCAAACATTATTTTTTGTGCAGAAAAAGGGCATCAAATGATGCCCTTTTTGCTACTGGTTCGTCAAATCTTATTCAAGATTTTCTGAAGTCTTCAGCTAATTCT
>NZ_AFWD01000022.1:0-98786 GCF_000222565.1 Vibrio sp. N418 | reverse complement strand
TCACTGTAGGGAATGACGAATTTAGGTTTTCCGATTGGCAGGAATGATAGACGAAGGTTTGCTCTCCGCAGAAAAAAGCAGCGACAGCATTAAACTTTGTCATCCTCAAGAGCGAGGGACGAGCGAGTTGGGGATCTATTTTGCAAGCAGACCTAGCAAGGCTATCTCTCGATTCTAAAAGCAAAGCTTTCCATAGAGCGAAGCTCGTTCTCGACTCTCTATCTTTCTCTATCCTTAAAAAAGAAAGGGTTGACGCTCTCACGTCAACCCCCACAATTATTCGCTTCTCGCTTCTCGCTTCTCGCTTCTCGCTTCTCGCTTCTCGCTTCTCGCTTCTCGCTTCTCGCTTCTCGCTTCTCGCTTCTCGCTTCTCGCTTCTCGCTTACATACGCTCTAGCGTATCGATACCAAGAAGAGACAAACCTTGCTTGATGGTTTTTGCTGTTAGTGCAGCCATTTTCAGACGGCTTTGTTTAACAGCGGCATCTTCAGCAACCAAGATTGGGCATGCTTCGTAGAAGCTAGAGAACTGACCTGCTAGTTCGAATAGGTAAGCACACATGATGTGTGGCTGGCCTTCACGAGCAACAGACTGTACAGCCTCTTCAAACTGAAGCAGTTTAGCCACAAGTGCTTTTTCTTTTTCGTCAGTGATAACGATGTCGCCTTGCAGCTCATCCATCGATACACCTGCTTTGGCGAAAATTGATGCGACACGAGTGTATGCGTATTGCATGTATGGCGCCGTGTTACCTTCGAACGCCAGCATGTTATCCCAATCGAACACGTAGTCAGTGGTGCGGTGTTTAGAAAGGTCTGCATATTTTACCGCTGCCATTGCAACCGTATTTGCGATTGTCGCCTTTTCTTCGGCTGTTAGTGTTGGGTTTTTCGATTCGATTAGCTGCGCAGCGCGCTCTTCTGCTTCATCCAATAGATCCGCTAGGCGAACCGTACCACCGGCACGAGTCTTAAATGGACGACCATCTTTACCTAGCATCATGCCAAATGCGTGGTGCTCAAGAGAGACTGATTCTGGAACGTAGCCAGCTTTGCGAACGATAGTCCACGCTTGCATTAGGTGCTGGTGTTGGCGTGAGTCGATAAAGTAAAGCACGCGATCAGCACCTAGCTGTTCGTAACGGTATTTTGCACAGGCAATGTCTGTGGTGGTGTATAGGAAGCCGCCATCGCGTTTTTGCACGATAACGCCCATCGCTTCGCCATCTTTGTTTTTGTATTCGTCTAGGAAGACAACTTGCGCGCCTTCACTTTCAACCGCAAGGCCTTGCGCTTGTAGATCCGCAACGATTTTAGGCAGCATGTCGTTGTACTTACTTTCACCCATTACGTCATCGCGAGTCAGTGAAACGTTTAGGCGATCGTAGTTACGCTGGTTTTGGATCATCGTAACATCAACCAGTTTCTTCCACATTTCTGCGCAGAACTCATCACCACCTTGCAGTTTTACCACGTACGCACGTGCTTTAGCTGCAAACTCTTCGTCTTCATCGTACAGTTTCTTCGATTCACGGTAGAAGGCTTCAAGGTCTGAAAGTTCCATCGATACTTCGCCAGACTCTTGCTGTACACGCTCAAGGTTTGCAATCAGCATACCGAACTGAGTACCCCAGTCACCGATGTGGTTAGCACGGATTACGTTGTGGCCTAAGAACTCAAGAGTACGAACCACTGCGTCACCAATGATGGTAGAACGTAGGTGGCCAACGTGCATCTCTTTTGCAACGTTTGGCGCTGAGTAATCAGCTACGATGGTTTTTGCTTCTTCAGCCGTTACGCCTAAACGAGCGTCGTTTAGTGCTGCTTCTGCTTGTTTTGCTAGAAACTCTTCAGATAGGAAGATGTTGATGAAACCTGGGCCGGCGATTTCTGTTTTGCTCGCGATACCGTCTAGGTCTAGAACATCCAGTACTTTTTGCGCAAATTCTCGAGGGTTAGTGCCAAGTTGCTTAGCAACGCCCATTACACCATTTGCTTGGTAGTCACCAAACTGTGCTTTTGCAGATTGACGAACCACAGCAGGGCTGCCTGCAGGTGCGCCAGCGGCTTCGAGAGCCTGAGATACTTTGTCATTAATCAGTGCTTGGATATTCACACGCGTTTCCTTCATTTCAAGGACGAAGAACTCAACATGATTATGGCTGAGTTCTGTTGGAGTTCACAAAAATGGCGCTAATGATAACAATTTTATTGCTTGCCATATAGAGAGGATAAGATGAAATTTAGACTTTTTATAGCCAATAGAAATTGACAATGTTTGCGATTACTATAGCCAACCCCATTTCGGCATAAAAATGAGAACAGAAATGACAGCACAATTGGAAGTTAAACGCTTAACACCGCAACAAATGCTGCAAGATCTAGATCTGTTTACCGCTAAGATACAAGCATTGGCGGAACGTATTGGCTTGGATTTCTCGGCAGCACAAGCCGATCATATCGCATTGCGTATCAACGATACTGAGATTGCTGTGCAAGCACATCAAGCATGGTCAGCGTATGGCGAGGTCATTTCGTTAGCGGAAATTAACGGACGTCCTATCGTGGTGATTGCGTTTGACCGCCCATTAAACAGTAATGGCTGGCATATCGAGTGCCTTGAATTACCTTATCCTGCACCAGGTAAAAGTTACCCAAATGAAAGTTGGGAACACATTGAGTTTGTGATCCCTTCAATGGCACAAACCGCAGAAGACTATTTGGCTGATTTGCTACGTCAATTGCCGGTATTTGCCGAACGTTTTGAACAGTTAGCGGACTTGGGGGTTAAAGTAAAACTCTCCAGCCCGAAAGGCGAGGGAGAACGCTTGAATAATCCGACGGTAGCCTTTAAGTATGACGGGGTGTGCATTAAGCTTCACCCGCATACGTTGAAGGCTATTGTGGCGTCAGAGCAAGATTAATCAAGCTTGATAGGGATGTGAAATTAACCTAATTCAACGTCTTTCGCTCGTAGTTGAAATTCGTCAATTGAACCGATTTCCTGCCCAAGGCTTAATGGTGCACCAGTCTGATGTGCATTGCCTTGGGTATGCATGATCAATCGGTTCGCGGTACGTGGCTTCAGTTCATTCACCACAAAGCGGATCATATCACTGCGAGACAATTTTTTGAGTTCAGCTAATACGCGTTGGCGTTGATTAAAATCTTCATCCTTGTTACCAATACCAACCCATAGTCGCTGCGCTCGACCACGTAAGGTGGTATCCGGCGTGGCGATTTGATTCCAAAGCCCACGTTTACTGCTGTGCCACTGATATTCATTGAGTTCTAACAACACCATGTAAAAGGCATTTAGGAACTCATCGATGGAGCTGATTAGCTCATTGGGTGCTGCATTTGGTGATTGCACATAAAGCACGATACCGGGATGTCGGTTTAGCGGCATATTGCCAGTACCGACCATATAGCCGAGCTGCTGCTTGGTGCGTATTTCATGGAAGAAGGTGGCAGACATGAGATGATTAGCCAGTGAGTAAAGCGCAATACTCTTCGCCTTAGTATCATCACATTGGTAATATACAACGATAGCGGAATCTTCCTGATTACAAACCACCTCTCGCTGGAAAGTACCGTTTTTACCAAGCATAACCAGCGGACGCAGCGCTTCTTCATACTGCTGATCTTGTACGCGCATGGCTTCTTTAAGCGTTTCGCCTAGTGCTAAAGCATCACTCTGAGTCCAATCTCCATAGACAAACATTTCTACGTGCAGCTCTGCCAAAATAGCTTGTACGAAGTTCGATAGTGACTCGACTTCGATACTTTCAAGTGCTTCTACCAAGGCTGCGTAAGGTGGATTGTTGGGTTGCAAAATACCAGTCATGGCATTGAATAGCTGAGAAATTGGGCGATCTTGTGCTGAATTTCGCCAATTACGTAATAGCTGCGTTTTGATGGTATCAAAGCGCTTTTTGCTAAATTCACGATTCGCAAAGCGTTTAAGGATCATTTTGAGCAGTTCGGGCTGTTTTTCACTAAAGCCAGAAATGGTCAATGTCACGCCGCCTTGGTGCGCATAGAGATTGTAACCCATGCCGGCAATTTCAGCTTGATAGGTTTCAGTGGCTAACGCATCAAGGAACATCTCAACACATAAGCGAGTCTTAACGATGTTGACCGGGTTTGCCACGGCATGTGGACTATCGATAGCAATGTACATCACGCCTTTGGGCACGCGGAACTCGTTGTCTTGCAGATGCCACAGCTTAAAACCGGGCAAATCTTGTAATAGTGTTGGGACGTCGGATTCCGTCTCTAACTCTTTTGGCGTGAGGTCATAGCAAATAAAAGGGTTGCGACTTGGCAACGCCATTTTGAGCCCGCAAGGTTGCTGATAAAACTCACGTTGTTGTTGACTTAGAGGCACGACTGAGTAGGGGGTAAAGTACCACTTAGCTTGCTCATCGTAATCGAGATCTTTGGCGATCAGCGTGACACGAAGGTTATCAACGGTAAAGTTTTGCGCTAACGCTCGTAGATGATCAGGTTGGTACTCTTGCATCATGAAGTCGCCATAAATTGTGTCTTCACTGGCGTAATGCTGCATGTTAATTACTAGGTGGCTAACCAAATCCATCGCGCGTGTCGGTTCTTGAAAGCGAAATGCCGATTCCAAAACCGCTTGTTTCTCATAGTAGCGCCAGTCATCAAAACCACGTGCTTTGATCACTGCAATATAATTAAAGATGGCTTGAATAATGTTGTCGGTATGCTCTAAACCGTGCTCGGTTAATGTGCAGCTAATAGTGAATTCACGATAATTGCTGCCGCTAGCGCCTCCGCCGGCAGAGAGCGAGGTGATCCAACCAGCATCTTTTAGCGCCAGCATTAAACTGCCTTCTCCTTCATAGCCGAGCAGATGGGCAAAATAAGAGAGAGGTTTACTGCGGTAATAGCCTTCCATGCTTGGCATTGGGAAGGTTAAGATTAGCTTACGAATCTCTTTGACAGGCTCAACGTTAACCCAAATGCTGGTGGAGCGTAGGTCGGTGTATGGCACATCGATTTGCTTGCTGGCGAGATTTAAGTTAGTGATGGTCGCAAACTTTTCATTCGCCCACGCTTCGAGTTCATCGAGTGTTTGCGGTCCGACGAGTGCGAGCGTCATTAAATCGGCTGAGTAGTGCTGTTGATGGAAGGCAATGATCTCATCGCGAATCGATTTTCCGTCACGATCGCCTAATGTCTCGTGATTACCAACCGAGAATTTAGCAAATGGGTGCTCTGGGTTGATGATCTCTTTGTTGACTTGATATAAGCGGCGAGAATCGTCATTGAGTTTCATCTTATATTCAGAGTCGACGGCTTGGCGTTCTTTATCTAGCGCTTCGGCATTAAATAGCGGAGCACTAAAAAACTGACTAAAACGGTCAAGGCTATTTTCGAATGCGTTCGGGTCACAATCGAAGAAAAAGCAGGTATGTTCAGTACCAGTCCAAGCATTGTTTGTACCACCATGTTGACTGGTGTAGCTTTGGAACTCACCAACCTTTGGGTATTTCTCGGTACCAAGAAATAACATATGCTCTAGATAGTGCGCCATACCTTGGCGATCGATCGGATCATCGAAATGACCGACGTTAACGGCGAGCGCAGCCGCCGATTTCTGCGCATGTACATCGTGAATTAATAACGCCCTTAAGCCATTACTTAGAGTGCAGTATCGGTATTGATTTGTATCATTTGGGCTTACATGCACAATCATTCTCCATGCGTTAACGTAGACAGTAAGTATGTACGCGTTTTAAAACGCTGCCAGTTTTCCAATTTCCGAGTCAATGAGTTCGCTCATCTATGTGCAAATTGCGGTGCCAAAGATGTGCTATAACAACACGGACATCGCTGCTCACACAGCGATTGAAACAAAAACCTCGAGCTTACCCTTAAGATTGTTAAGAAAGTCCGAGTCTTTGGCAAGTTACTTGATATAATTAATTTTATTACTCATGCCCAAGAGATGTTGTGAGAAGGCCTACGATCTCACACCACAGGAAATAATATGAAAATCGTGATAATGCGCCACGGTGAAGCAGAACACTTTGCTTCGAGTGATGAAGATCGTTCATTAACGACTCATGGTCGAACAGCCTCTTATTCGGTTGCCCAGCGTTGTGTTGCTCAAGGTGTTCAGCAGTTTGACAGGGTGCTCGTTAGCCCTTACTTACGCGCCCAACAAACGTGGCAAGAGATTGCGCCGCTGTTTGCAGCCAAACACGTTGAAGAGTGCGATGATATTACGCCGTATGGTGACTCTGCGACCGTTGTTGAATATATCCGTGCACTTGCCGAGGTAGAGCAATTACAGTCGGTATTGTTGGTATCGCATCTTCCGTTAGTCGGTTACTTGACGGCGGATTTTGTCACAGACATCGCTCCCCCTATGTTCCCAACCTCTGGGGTAGTGTGCATTGAGTATGATCTTGATGCGGGTCGCGGTCGTTTAGTTTGGAACATCAATCCTTAACCGCCAAGCTCCATCGCAGTGCCATAATTTTGACATTTTCGGTGGACTAAAATTTGCATGAGTGGCTTACTATAAACGTAAGCCACTAATTTTAGTCGAAATAGCCACGAGTCTATGAAGTTTTCTTTGCCATTTGCGGATAAGTTACCTCCGTTACCCCAACGCGCATTACCGGCCATTGGCGCACCTGTTATGGTGTTGTCGACTTTGGCGATGGTGGTTCTACCCATCCCGGCTTTTTTGCTCGACTTGTTTTTTACCTTCAACATCGCACTGTCGATGGTGGTACTACTGGTAACGGTTTACACCCGACGTCCACTCGATTTTGCTGCTTTCCCTACCGTACTGCTGATTGCAACACTATTACGTTTGGCGCTGAACGTGGCCTCAACCCGTGTGGTTTTACTCTATGGTCACGAAGGGCCAGGTGCGGCGGGTAACGTTATTGAAGCGTTTGGTAATGTTGTTATCGGTGGTAACTACGCCGTAGGCCTCGTGGTCTTCATCATTTTGATGATCATCAACTTCATGGTTGTTACCAAAGGTGCGGGACGTATTTCGGAAGTAAGCGCTCGCTTTACCTTGGATGCGTTGCCTGGTAAACAGATGGCAATCGATGCGGATTTGAATGCCGGTCTTATCGATCAAGATCAAGCACGTACTCGTCGTCAAGAAGTGACCAAAGAAGCTGACTTTTATGGTTCGATGGATGGTGCGTCAAAGTTTGTTAAAGGCGATGCCATCGCGGGTATTTTGATCCTCTTCATCAACATTATCGGTGGCCTCGCTATTGGTATGGCGCAGTATGGACTGGGCTTTGGTGAAGCGATGAAAATCTACACGCTACTAACCATCGGTGATGGTTTGGTTGCGCAGATCCCTTCTTTACTTCTTTCTATTGGCGCCGCGATCATGGTGACGCGTCAGAATACTGATGAAGACATGGGTGAAGTGCTTGTCTTCCAGCTGTTTGATAATCCGAAAGCACTGACGGTTACTGCGATCATCATGTTTATCATGGGGATCGTGCCGGGTATGCCACATTTTGCCTTCTTGCTGTTAGCGGCAATGTCGGGTGGTGGTGCTTACTGGATGTATCGCAAACAACAGAAAAAGAGCGAGGAAAAAGCCAACCCTCCAGCCTTGCAAGAAGCGGAACCGTCAACACCAAGAGAGCTGTCATGGGAAGATGTACAGCCAGTCGATATTATCGGTCTAGAAGTCGGTTATCGCTTGATTCCCTTGGTTGATAGAGATCAAGGTGGCGAACTGCTGGAACGTGTCAAAGGGGTGCGAAAGAAACTCTCACAAGATTTTGGCTTTTTGATCCCCGCGGTACACATTCGCGACAACCTTGAGTTAACGCCAAATAGTTACCGTATTACGCTAATGGGTGTCGCCGTGGGTGAAGCGGAAATTCGCCCCGATCAAGAGCTTGCGATTAACCCGGGTCAAGTTTACGGCATGATTGAAGGTGAAGTAACCATCGACCCTGCATTTGGCTTGGAAGCGACGTGGATCCGAGAAGATTACCGCGAACATGCGCAAGCGCTCGGGTACACCGTCGTGGATTCATCCACCGTGCTGGCAACCCATTTAAGCCAACTCCTCACCAATAACGCATCACAGCTACTTGGTCACGAAGAAGTCCAAAACCTATTGGAAATGCTTGGCCGCAGTACGCCGAAGTTAGTCGAAAACTTCGTGCCGGATCAATTGCCGCTCGGTGTTGTGGTAAAAGTGCTGCAAAACTTGCTTAATGAAGGGGTTCCCATTCGTGATATCCGCACTATTGTTCAGACTTTGTCGGAATACTCAGCTAAGAGTCAAGAAGCTGACATTCTTACTGCAGCTGTGCGCATATCGCTTAAGCGACTAATTGTTCAGGAAATCAATGGCATAGAGCCAGAGTTGCCGGTGATTACTTTAATTCCTGAGCTGGAACAAATCTTGCATCAAACCATGCAAGCATCCGGAGGAGAGTCTGCCGGTATTGAGCCAGGTCTTGCTGAGCGTTTGCAAATGTCACTGAGCCAAGCAACGCAAGAGCAAGAGCTAAAAGGGGAGGCAGCTGTGCTGCTGACTTCGGGCGTATTACGTTCGACTCTCGCGAAATTCGTCAAGAATACAATACCGACATTGCGCGTACTCTCTTATCAAGAGATCCCTGATGAGAAACAGATTCGCATCGTACAAGCGGTAGGTAATTAGTTCTGTTACGACCAATAATGGATATCGACTTTGAAGATTAAACGATTTTTTGCCAAGGATATGAGAACGGCATTACTCCAAGTGAAAGACGAACTTGGTGTCGATGCGGTGATCATGTCGAATAAAAAAGTCGCTGGTGGGGTAGAGATTGTCGCTGCAGTTGATGGCGATACCGCAGCTGCCAAGTCGAGCAGTAGCTACGGCTCAAGACCACGAGCTGCTCAAGCGCAAACGCAAACCCAAATCTCGCCAAGTTTGGCCATGCGCGAGGAATCTCGCCAGTTAGATGACGACCGTGTTAGCTTGAATGCAAGCGCCGAGAACGGCCGCTCGATGACCAAGCGCTTTGCTAGCATGCTCAAGCAATACAGCAACAGCAAAGGCGGTTATGAAGAGCCAGAAGCGTCACCCGGTGAAGATTCACTAACGGCACTGCTTAAGCGACAACACTCGCTACGCAATCAAACCTCCGCGAGCGATATCAAACTAAAAGAAGATTCACCTCTCGCACGTCTGATTGCGGAAGATCGTCGTATTGAGCGCCCGGCACCAAAGTTAGATCCCTCTCGTTATGAGCGTGGTCAACCGCGTGAGCAAGCGGTATCAAACGAAGAATTGACTGATATGCGCGAAGAGATGACTTCAATTCGGCGTTTATTAGAGCATCAAGTGTCCGGTTTGATGTGGCAAGAAGTGGAGCGTCGCGAACCATTGCGCGCCATGCTGATCAAACGATTAGAGCGTATGGGCTTATCGTCTGAGTTGGCTGACCAGCTGGCTTGCTATATCCCGGAAGACACCCCGCCGAAAAAGGCGTGGAAAGCACTACTAGGCTTAGTGGCCGATCAAGTGCCTATTTCCAAACAAGATATTCTAAAACGCGGTGGAGTAGTGGCACTGTTAGGGCCAACGGGGGTGGGTAAAACCACCACGGTAGCAAAACTGGCCGCCCGTGCTGCAATGGAGTTCGGTTCTGACAACGTCGCACTGGTTACAACCGACACCTACCGTATTGGTGCGCATGAGCAGCTCGCCATTTATGGCAGAATAATGGGTTGTCCAGTAAAAGTCGCTAAAGATTCCAACGAGTTAGCCGATGTAATATATCAGTTACGCCATCGTCGCTTAATTCTGGTGGATACGGCAGGGATGGGACAGCGAGATGTTCGATTATCTGAACAACTGGATACCTTGATGCAAAATAGCGATGAAGTCATTCACAGCTATCTTGTTTTACCCGCCACGGCACAGCGCAAAGTATTACAAGAAACCATCGACCATTTTAAGCGTATACCACTTTCAGGCTGTATTTTAACCAAGCTCGATGAGTCACTTAGCTTAGGTGAGTTTGTCAGTGTCGTAGTACAAAATGCATTGCCTGTAGCATATATCGCGAACGGACAACGCGTACCAGAAGATATCGTCATAGCTCAGCCCAAGTACATGGTGGCAAAAGCGAATGATTTATTAGAGAAATCGGCGGACGATGAACCTCACTATTGGAATAGTGAAGTAGAAAGGTTCTAGGCGGCGACGATTATGATAGAGAATATGATTCAAGACCAAGCAAGCGGATTACGCCGCCTAACACAACCATCATTAACCAAGGTTATTTCGGTCACCGGCGGTAAAGGTGGGGTGGGTAAATCAAATGTTACTCTCGGCCTTGCTATTTGCATGGCTCGCCAAGGCAAAAAGGTCACGGTTTTAGATGCGGACTTAGGTCTAGCCAACGTTGATGTGATGTTGGGTATTAGAGCGAAGCGCAACCTTGGCCACGTTCTTGCGGGTGAGTGTGAACTAGCAGATGCCATTGTTGAAGGCCCTCACGGTATCAAAATCATCCCTGCCACTTCGGGAGCGCAGGCGATGACTGAGTTAAGCCACGCGCAACACGTTGGGCTAATTCGTGCTTTTGGTAGCTTAGAAGATGAAATGGACGTGCTGCTGATTGATACAGCCGCGGGTATTTCAGACATGGTGATCAGTTTTTCACGCGCGGCTCAAGATGTGGTTGTGGTGGTGTGTGATGAACCAACATCGATCACCGATGCCTACGCATTGATCAAACTCCTAAGTAAAGAACATCAGGTCCAACGCTTCAAAATCGTTGCAAATATGGTCAGAAGCTACCGCGAAGGCCGAGAATTGTTTGCAAAGTTGACCTTAGTCACAGAGAGATTCTTGAATGTGAGCCTTGAGCTAGTCGCATGTATCCCACTAGATGATAAAGTGCGACAAGCGGTTAAAAAGCAAAAAATTGTTGTGGATGCGTTTCCGCGTTCACCTGCTGCATTAGCACTCAGTTCATTAGCGAACAAAGCGTTAACATGGCCAATTCCGAAAACTCCAAGCGGACATTTGGAATTTTTCGTTGAACGATTACTAAATCGACCAGAACCATTAGAGGAACCATTTGGTGAATAAGGCATTGACCTATGACCAATACGGCAATCACAACAGTCAACGAGCATTTTTAGAAAAATACTCGGTGTTGGTGAAACGTATTGCTCACCACTTGCTTGGCCGTCTGCCACCAAGTGTCCAGGTTGAGGATCTTATCCAAGCGGGAATGATTGGCCTTCTTGAAGCGCAAAAGAATTATGATGGCAGCAAAGGGGCGAGTTTTGAGACCTATGCTGGAATCCGTATTCGTGGCGCTATGCTAGACGACATTCGTCGTGGAGACTGGGTACCACGATCAGTGCATAAACACAGTCGTGAGTTTAACCAAGCCATTGCAACTTTAGAAGGACAACTAAATCGAGACCCAACAGATGCCGAAGTGGCAAATTTTGTTGGGATGAGTCTGAATCAATACCACAGCGTATTGGCAGATATAAATTGTTCTCGCTTAGTAGGGATCGAAGACTTGGGCGTATCTGACGATGTCATCAAATCGGATGATGACTCGGAAGAAAATTCACCGTTTCAAGGTGTTGCGGATGAATCTTTTCGTAAAGCTCTGGTAGAATCGATAAAATCTTTACCGGAGCGTGAAGCTTTAGTGCTATCTCTTTACTACGACGAAGAGTTGAACCTAAAAGAAATCGGTGAAGTGATTGGAGTTAGCGAATCACGCGTTAGCCAAATCCTGAGCCAATCAATGCAACGTCTGCGTACTAAATTAAGTGCGTGGACAGATAATGACTAGAAATCACTGACATCATACTCAGTGGAGGCAATTTTGAATAAAAATATGAAAATCCTTATTGTTGATGATTTTTCAACAATGCGCCGCATCGTTAAAAACCTACTTCGTGATTTGGGTTTCAATAATACCCAAGAAGCGGACGATGGCTTAACTGCATTGCCTATGCTCAAGAAGGGCGATTTCGATTTTGTCGTGACTGACTGGAACATGCCAGGAATGCAAGGCATCGACTTGCTGAAACATGTTCGTGCAGATGCAGAGCTTAAGCACTTGCCTGTACTTATGATCACCGCAGAAGCGAAACGTGAACAGATCATTGAAGCCGCTCAAGCCGGCGTAAATGGTTACATTGTAAAACCGTTTACAGCAGCAACATTGAAAGAAAAGTTAGACAAAATTTTTGAGCGCTTATAGTCAATTATTTGACATTAGCTATTCGGCGACAAAGGCCAATTAGTAATGATTTCATTAGAACAGGCAAAACAACTCGTTGAACTGTTAGAAAGTGGTCAGCAGCAGGAAGCAGATGCTCTTGTAAAAAATATCAACGATGCGACTAGCGAACCTATGTTGCAGGAAATCGGCGAATTGACTCGTGAGCTACAAGAGTCGATTAGGCAATTTCGCCTTGATGACCGTATCGCTGAACTTACCAATGACGAAATTCCTGATGCAAGGGAACGCCTCCAATACGTCATTGAAAAAACAGAAGTTGCAGCGAACAAAACGATGGATGCGGTGGATCGATGTATGCCGATTGCCGACAGCCTTCACGATGGCTTACTCAAGGTACGTCCACAATGGAATGAGTTGATGCATGGCAAGATTGAGCTTACGGAATTTAAAGCTCTCTGCCACCGTATTGACGAACTGTTAGGGCAAGTTGAAGGGAATAGTAGTGAACTACATAGCCTGTTGACCGATATTCTTATGGCTCAGGATTTCCAAGACTTAACCGGACAAATCATCCGTCGTGTTATTGAGTTAGTGCACGAGGTTGAACTCCGCCTCGGTGATATTCTTACGGCGTTCGGTGACGATAAACAAGAATCCGACGCGACTAACAACAAGAAAAAAGCATCAACTGACCCTGAGGGGCCAATATTAAACCCTCATGAGAGGGCGGATGCGGTTTCATCACAAGACGAAGTCGATGACTTACTCTCAAGTCTTGGGTTTTAGAGGTAACTTATGAGCTACGATTTAGACGAAGATATTCTTCAGGACTTTTTAGTTGAGGCGGGTGAAATTCTCGAACTGCTTTCAGAGCAGTTGGTAGAGCTTGAAAATAACCCGGATGATAAAGATCTGCTTAATGCGATTTTCCGTGGTTTCCACACGGTAAAAGGCGGTGCAGGCTTCTTGGCGCTAACGGAACTGGTTGATACCTGTCACGGCGCAGAAAACGTGTTTGATATTCTGCGTAATGGTCAGCGTAAAGTAACGGCAGATCTTATGGATACGATGCTTCGTGCATTGGATGCCGTTAACGTGCAGTTCCAAGCGGTGCAAGATGGCGAACCTCTTCCTCCTTCTGAACAATCTCTTCTTGATGAATTACATCGTCTAAGCAAACCAGCTTCAGCGGAAGAAGCTGTCGTAGCTGCACCTGTCGCTGAACCCGTTATCGAAGCGCCTGCCCCAATCGTAGAAACGCCAGTTGCCGCGCCTGCAGCATCATCGGCAAGTTCGATCGATGAAATCACGCAGGATGAGTTTGAGAAGTTATTGGATGAGTTACATGGTTCAGGGGCTGCTCCTGGTTCAGCGCCAGCACCTGCCCCTAAAGCACCAGAGCCAGCGATGGCTGCTAGTGGCGATATCACTGATGATGAATTTGAAAAGTTATTAGATGAACTTCATGGTCTAGGTAAGGGCCCTGGTAAAGAAGAGAACGTTGTTGCGAGTGCACCTCCAGCGCCGGCAGCTCCAGCACCTACCATGAGTTCAGGTGATGAAGATCTAATGACAGACGCCGAGTTTGAAAAATTACTCGACGAATTGCACGGACAAGGTAAAGGCCCAAGCCCTGAAGAGCTTGAAGTTGCCACCAAACCAGCAGCACAAGTTGAAGCACCTCAAGCGGCTGCGCCAGAGGCGATTGCACCACCACCGGTGATGCCAGCTCCAGTTGCTAGCGCGCCTGAAGCCGTGCCAGCAAAAAAAGAAGCGCCAGTACCGGCGAAGAAAACACAAGCAGAAGCTACCGTTCGTGTCGATACATCGACACTCGATATCATCATGAACATGGTTGGTGAATTGGTATTGGTTCGTAACCGATTATTGAGCCTAGGCTTAAATAGTGCTGACGAAGAAATGTCGAAGGCGGTATCAAACCTTGATGTCGTGACTGCCGATTTGCAAGGTGCGGTGATGAAAACACGCATGCAGCCAATTAAGAAAGTATTTGGTCGCTTCCCTCGTGTTGTTCGAGATCTTGCTCGTAGCCTAAACAAAGACATCACGCTGGAAATGCGTGGTGAAGATACTGATTTGGATAAAAACTTAGTAGAAGCCCTTGCGGATCCATTGATTCACTTGGTGCGAAACTCAGTTGACCATGGTATCGAAATGCCAGAAGACCGCGTAAAAGCGGGTAAATCACGCACTGGTAAAGTCATCCTTTCTGCGGCACAAGAAGGGGATCATATTCAGTTGGCCATCGTCGATGATGGTGGCGGTATGAACCCTGACGTACTACGTGGTATTGCGGTTAAACGCGGGATGATGGATGAAGATGCCGCTTCACGCTTGACTGATAAAGAGTGTTTCAACCTGATCTTTATGCCGGGCTTCTCGAGTAAAGAGAAAATTTCTGATATCTCAGGTCGTGGTGTGGGTATGGATGTCGTGAAAACGGCGATTAACACACTAAATGGTTCAATCGACATTGATTCTGAAATGGGTAAAGGCACCCAAATTACCATCAAAGTGCCGTTGACCCTTGCGATTCTACCAACCTTGATGGTTGGCGTTGCAGGCCACCCATTTGCTTTACCATTGGCAAGTGTGAATGAGATCTTCCACCTTGATCTTAGCCGTACCAACGTGGTTGATGGGCAGTTGACGATTATCGTTCGCGACAAATCGATTCCATTGTTCTATTTACAAAACTGGCTCGCGCCACGTGCTGGCTTTGTTGAACAGCGTAAAGGCCATGGGCATGTAGTGATTGTGCAATTGGGCAGTCAGCGCGTTGGCTTTGTTGTTGATACCCTGATTGGTCAAGAAGAGGTGGTGATTAAGCCACTAGATAATTTGCTTCAAGGTACGCCAGGTATGGCGGGTGCGACGATCACAAGTGATGGTCATATTGCCTTGATTTTAGATGTGCCAGATTTACTAAAGCGTTACGCATCAGCTTCTCGAATCTAATTAATCGTTGAACAATTAAAGGAAAATCATGGCAATAAGAGTTTTAGTCGTCGACGATTCAAGTTTCTTTCGTCGTAGAGTCAGTGAGATTATTAATTCCGACGCACGTCTAGAGGTTTTAGACGTGGCGACCAACGGAAAAGAAGCAGTAGAGAAAGCGCTGCAGCTTAAACCTGACGTTATTACGATGGATATTGAAATGCCAGTGATGGACGGTATCACAGCCGTCCGTGAAATCATGGCCTCTAATCCGATTCCAATTTTGATGTTTTCATCACTGACTCACGATGGCGCTAAAGCCACGTTAGATGCACTGGATGCAGGCGCTCTCGATTTCTTACCGAAAAAGTTTGAAGATATTGCTCGTAACCGTGACGAAGCGGTGAGCTTACTGCAACAACGTGTCATTCAAATCGCAGCGCGCCGCAACTTTATGCGTCGTCCTGCTGCGCCACGTCCAGTTACGACCGCTGCTACTGCGGCGACGCGAGCGACGACCACGTCATCTCTACGTAGTGCTCCGACAGCAGCTCCGGCTGCACGTACGTTGTCACCGGCTGCAAGATTTAAGGCGAGTGGTAAAAAATATCAACTGACCGCAATTGGCACCTCGACAGGTGGGCCAGTGGCTTTGCAGAAAATTTTGACCAAGTTACCAGTGAACTATCCGCATCCGATTGTGCTGATCCAGCATATGCCTGCGACATTTACTGCCGCTTTTGCCAGCCGTTTGAACTCGCTGTGCAAGATTGAAGTAAAAGAAGCTGCCGATGGTGATGCGCTAAGACCGGGTGTGGCTTACCTTGCTCCTGGTGGCAAACAGATGATGATTGAAGGCCGCCCGGGTAGTGCTAAATTGCGCATTATCGATGGTGGTGAGCGCATGAACTACAAGCCATGCGTTGATGTGACATTTGGCAGTGCGGCAAAAGTCTACGGCGACAAAGTACTATCGATGGTACTTACGGGTATGGGTGCAGATGGCCGTGAAGGTGCGCGTATGCTGAAAACAGCGGGTGCAACCATTTGGGCACAAGATGAAGAAAGCTGTGTTGTGTACGGTATGCCTCAAGCAGTGGCTAAAGCGGGTATCTCTACTGAAGATCTTCCGCTCGACCGCATTGCAGAGCGTATGCTGGTCGAAGTCGGCCTAGCTTAGAGGTAAGGCAATGATCGTTTGGAGTATTGCAAACCAGAAAGGTGGGGTGGGTAAAACCACGACCACCATTACGTTGGCTGGTTTGTTAAGCAAACAAGGTAAGCGAGTATTACTCGTGGATACCGATCCACATGGCTCGCTGACAACTTATTTGGGTTATGACTCTGATAACGTGCCTTCTAGCTTGTTCGATCTGTTTCAGCTAAAAGAGTTTACCGAACATAGTGTGATGCCGCTGGTGATGGATAGCGATATTCAAGGTATCGATATTATTCCAGCGCACATGTCTTTGGCGACCCTTGATCGTGTGATGGGCAACCGCAGTGGCATGGGATTAATTCTGAAACGTGCTTTGGCAGCGGTGAAGAATCACTATGACTACGTGTTGATTGATTGCCCGCCGATTTTGGGTGTCATGATGGTCAACGCCTTGGCAGCTAGTGATCGTATTTTGATCCCGGTACAAACAGAATTTTTGGCGATGAAAGGGCTAGAGCGCATGGTGCGAACCTTGGCTATTATGCAGAAGTCGCGCAATAAACCGTTTAAAGTCACCATCATCCCAACTATGTATGACAAGCGAACTCGAGCGTCATTGCAAACGTTGCAGCAGTTAAAGAAAGATTATCCAAATCAAGTTTGGTCGTCGGCAGTGCCGATTGATACCAAATTTAGAGATGCAAGTATTAAGCATCTACCGGTTTCTCACTTTGCCTCCGGCAGTCGAGGTGTCTTTGCTTACAAACAATTGCTGCTGCATCTAGAGAGGCTGGCAATTAATGAGTGAAGAGACACTACTTTCGAGTGAGCAAGCGCTAGACGACTACTTTACTTCACTGCTTTTTGAAGACGAAGAGTTACAAGCACTTGTGACGCCCGATTTAGACGATACAGTGCTTGCAGAGCCAGAGCCAGAGCCAGAGCCAGAGCCAGAGCCAGAGCCAGAGCCAGAGCCAGAGCCAGAGCCAGAGCCAGAGCCAGAGCCAGAGCCAGAAGCCAATGACTATACACTTGAGCCGATGATTCAAACGTCGCAAGAGACCTACTTCTATCATCCGGTGACGGCAGAGATTGAAGTCCCTAACCTTGAAGATGTTGAACGGTTGCTGAAACAGCTCGAAGCCTCAAATCCTGTTGAAGAGCTTGAGCTGGATCAGGTGATGGATCAGAATACCGTCCAGATCGCGCAAGAAGTTCAAGCTAAACAACTGGTTGACGAAATTCAAGAATGGGATGTTGATCCTTATGTTGAAGAAGTTCCAGAGGTTGAACTCGAATTAGCAACGTTTGATGTTGCTCAAGAGCAAGTAGCAGAACTGGTTTTCTCTCAACCAACAATGAGTGAAGCTGAACCCGAGCTTACGACCGACATTCAAAGTATTCCAGAAACCCAAGCGGGTGGCTTACTGAGTGGTACTTGGCAAAGTACCCAGCGTGAGCAAGATTTTCAGGTGCTCTATTTTGATGTGAATGGCGTGACATTTGCTGTTCCGCTTGACGAACTTGGTGGTATTCATCAGCTGTCAACGCTGAGTCACTTGATTGGTCGTCCAACATGGTATCTTGGTTTACAATCAACACGTGATGCTCAGTTCGATGTTGTCGATACGGCAAAATGGGTGATGCCAGATAAGCTGCTCGATGATGAATATAAAGAACAGTACAAGTATATTGTGATGCTCGGTGCGAGTCTTTGGGGCTTAGCCTCGACACAGTTAATGGGGACAGAGCTCCTCAATACTGAAAAGGTTCGCTGGCGAGAAACCGCGGGTAAACGACCATGGCTAGCAGGCATGGTGAAAGAAAAAATGTGCGCTTTGATCCATGTTGAAGCATTGATCACTATGCTAAATGCTGGACTTGATGTAAAAGCATTAGACAATTAGAAAAGTACGCCAATAAGGGCTTAGAGAGGTTAAGGTATGTCTCAAACTAGCGAACTTGAAGTAAGAAAAGATCAGTCAAATGACGAAGTACTTCAATGGGTTACGTTTCAGCTAGAAGAAGAAACGTACGGCATTAATGTAATGCAAGTACGTGAAGTTCTACGTTACACGGAAATTGCTCCAGTACCAGGTGCTCCAGACTATGTTCTAGGTATCATCAACCTTCGTGGCAACGTGGTAACTGTTATCGATACACGTTCTCGCTTTGGTTTGATGGAAGGCGAAATCACCGATAACACACGTATTATCGTTATCGAATCCGAGCATCAAGTTATCGGCATCTTAGTCGACAGCGTAGCCGAAGTGGTTTACCTACGTTCTTCTGAAATTGATACCACGCCAAGCGTTGGTACGGATGAAAGTGCTAAGTTTATTCAAGGCGTAAGCAACCGTGAAGGTAAGCTACTGATCCTCGTTGATCTGAATAAACTGCTTTCTGACGAAGAATGGGATGAGATGGCTCATCTGTAATGAATATTGATACTGGCTGGTTTAACCAAGCTCCTGCTATTACAGCAGGAGTGATCTCGTTCATATTATTGGTATTGCTATTTAGTGTACTACGATTGAAACGTAACCAGCGACTTGCGACCGAGCAAAGCCGACAACAGCAGCGTCACCTTGAAAGAGAACTGCAAAAAGCCAATAAACAGCTTTTAGAGGTTCGTTCAGTTGTGATTGGTTTAGGCCAAAAAGTGAGTGAGCAAGAAGATATTATTCAACATCTTCTACAGCGAATTAAAGAACTAGAGCAAGCTGATGGTGATGGTCGCATGTATTCACGAGCGACGAAGATGGTTCAGCTTGGCGCCGATTTAAATGAGTTGATAGAAGAATGCGAGCTGCCAAAAGCAGAGGCTGAGTTGATGATGTCTTTGCAAAACAAATTGTCAGGTCGAGAAAAAATTCCACCGCTTGAGGGGATGCCTGACCAGTCGTTGCAGAAACGCCGACGGATGCAGATGAAATAAAATAAAAAGGATGCCCTATGGCATCCTTTTTTGTTGGTAAAAAATACCGAAGGGCCGATGCGTGAACGGTTGTAACTAAATAATGACAGTTGCGTCAGATTATAGATAAATATTAATAACTTCTTACTTAGTTTCGTGATTCGTAAAGCTCTAGCACTATGTTGTCAAAAAGTGGCTGTGGTAAGATACCTACTTCAATTCTTTTAGTGGCAGCACATGCTTGAAGTAAAACAATTAACTGCGATTCGTGATGAAAGAGTTTTGTTTGAATCTCTGTCTTTTACCATAGAGGGCGGCGAACTCGTTCAGATAGAGGGTCGAAACGGCACCGGTAAAACCACTTTGCTGCGTATTGTGACAGGGTTAGGTGATCGTGATGACGGTGAGATCTTCTGGAACAATGAATCGATTGAATCAAACCGAGATGCATACCATCAAGATTTGCTGTTTCTAGGCCATCAAACGGGAATAAAACGTGAGCTAACCGCTTACGAAAATCTCAGATTTTACATTTCGATCCATAGTAAAAAACCAGCTGATAAAGAGACGATCTATAATGCACTGGTGAAAGTGGGCCTTGCCGGGCGCGAAGACGTTCCCGTCGCACAGCTATCGGCAGGGCAACAACGTCGTGTTGCGTTGGCTCGCTTGTGGTTGAGTGACCATAAACTGTGGATATTAGATGAGCCGTTGACCGCGATCGATAAGCAGGGCGTTAAAGTATTGGAAGCGTTGTTTCTCAAACATGCTGAGCAGGGTGGCATAGTGGTGTTAACCACACACCAAGATATGTTTGCGGACAATCCAAAATTACGAAAAATCAAGTTGGGTGGTTAACCGTGCTAGGCATAATGAATTCAATTATTCGACGTGAGCTATTGATTGCGTTTCGTCGCCAAGCGGACGTGTTTAACCCACTATGGTTTTTCATCATAGTGATCACCTTGTTCCCATTAAGTATTGGCCCAGAGCCGAACTTATTGGCGCGCATTGCCGCAGGCATTGTTTGGGTTGCGGCGTTGTTATCGGCGTTGTTGTCATTAGAGCGATTGCTGCGTGACGATTTTCAAGATGGTGCGCTTGAGCAAATGATGCTGATGCCGGTGCCTTTGCCATTAATGGTGATCTCGAAAGTGATTGCGCACTGGGTGCTGACCGGATTACCTCTTATCTTGATTAGTCCTCTGCTGGCCATTCTGTTATCGCTTGATTTTAATACCTGGCTTGCGGTCGTCTTAACCCTATTGGTGGGTACGCCAACATTGAGTTTTATCGGTGCTATTGGGGTGGCATTAACCGTTGGGCTGCAAAAAGGCGGCGTGTTACTCAGTTTATTGATTTTGCCTTTGTATATACCAGTGTTGATTTTTGCGACATCAGCGATTGATGCCGCATCACTTGGAATGGCTTACAACGGGCAATTAGCGGTATTAGGCGCAATGTTTATGGGGGCATTAACGTTAACACCGTTCGCGATTAGTGCCGCATTGCGTGTAAGTGTAAATTAATTGTTTTTGATCAAGCACGAAAATTCCCCAGTATATAAATTACAAAACTATTAATAGCTAGGTGCAAATGATGCCTAGTCGAAAAATGAAGTAATAGAGTGAGAATGACGATGTGGAAATGGCTTCATCCGTACGCTAAGCCTGAAGCGACTTACCGATTGTGTGGTAAGTTACTGCCATGGTTTGCCGTCCTAGCTGTGTCTTGTTTGGTGATCGGCACTGGATGGGGGCTTGCATTTGCCCCTTCTGATTATCAGCAAGGTGACAGTTTTAGGATTATCTACATACATGTGCCTTCGGCGATTTGGTCGATGGGGGCTTACATGTCCATGGCGATCGCGGCGTTTATCGGTTTGGTGTGGCAAGTGCGTATGTCTGACATGGCGGCACTCGCAATGGCTCCCATCGGTGCATTATTTACCTTTATTGCACTATTGACTGGTGCGATTTGGGGTAAGCCAATGTGGGGCGCTTGGTGGGTATGGGATGCTCGCTTAACTTCAGAACTGATTCTGCTTTTCCTCTACCTAGGTGTAATTGCACTTTACCACGCGTTTGATGACCAAAAAACGGCAGCCAAAGCCGCAGGTATTTTGGCGATTGTGGGGGTAATCAATTTACCAATCATTCATTTCTCGGTTGAGTGGTGGAACACGCTGCACCAAGGCGCAACAATCACCAAGTTTGACAAACCATCGATTTCTAATGATATGCTTTGGCCACTGTTGCTCAATATTGCCGGCTTTGCTTTCTTCTTTGGCACCGTCACTATGATCCGTTTACGTAATGAGATCATCAGTAAAGAGAGCCATCGTCCTTGGGTTGTTGCATTGTCCTCACGTTTATCTTCTCACGCAGACAAGCAAGGAAACTAATCATGCATTTTGACTCTTTTAGTGATTTTCTTGCCATGGGTGGCTATGCCGGCTACGTATGGAGCGCGTTTGGTATCACATTCGCGTCGATGATCATTCTGCTGATCAGCAGTGCTCGTCGACACACAAACCTACTTAATGAAGTTCAGGCAAAAATCGAGCGACAAGCTCGTATTGATGCAGCTAAGAATTTGGAGAACACTCTATGAACCCAAGACGTAAAAAGCGGCTCGCTATTGTTCTAGCCATCGTTCTTGGCATTGGTTCAACCGTGGGCCTAATGCTTTATGCTTTAAATCAGAATATGGATCTGTTTTATACCCCAACGGAATTGGTACAAGGTAAACCAGACGGTAGCAAACCCACTGTTGGTCAGCGCTTACGCATTGGCGGCATGGTTGCTGTTGGTTCGGTGAAACGCGATCCGGACTCACTACGAGTGTCGTTCGATTTGCATGATGTTGGTCCAATGGTTACGGTTGTGTATGACGGTATCTTGCCGGATCTATTTCGCGAAGGTCAGGGCATCGTGGCGCAAGGCGTGTTAGTCGATGCCACGACAATTGAAGCGCATGAAGTGTTGGCGAAGCATGATGAAGAATACATGCCGCCAGAAGTTGCAGAAGCGATGGAAAAAACCCACCAACCGCTTAAATACACAGAATCACAAAAACAAGGAAGCGGTCAATGATTGCTGAAATTGGTCATTTTGCGCTGATTTTGTCGCTTGCCATGGCAGTGCTGTTAAGCATCCTACCATTGGTCGGTGCATCGCGTAATAACACCTTATTAATGAACTCTGCTCGTCCATTGTCATGGGCAATGTTCCTGCTATTATCGCTCTCATTTGCGATTTTGCTGTGGGCTTTTTATAGCAATGATTTCACACTGACGTATGTCGCGAGTAACTCAAATACCTTGCTGCCTTGGTACTACCGTTTAACGGCGGTTTGGGGCGCACACGAAGGTTCACTATTGCTCTGGGTATTGATCCAAGCGGGTTGGACTGTGGCGGTAGCGACTTTTAGCCGTGGCATGCCACAAGAGTCAGTGGCTCGTGTTCTGGCGGTGATGGGGATGATTAGCGTTGGCTTCTTACTGTTCATCATTCTAACTTCGAACCCGTTCTTACGCACACTGCCATTCTTCCCTGTTGATGGTCGCGACCTTAACCCATTGCTGCAAGATCCGGGTTTGATTATTCACCCGCCGATGCTGTACATGGGCTATGTCGGTTTCTCCGTTGCTTTCTCTTTTGCAATTGCGTCACTAATGACTGGTCGTCTAGATACGGCATGGGCTCGTTGGTCTCGTCCTTGGACGACTGCAGCATGGCTATTCCTCACGTTGGGTATCTCACTAGGTTCATGGTGGGCATACTACGAACTTGGCTGGGGCGGTTGGTGGTTCTGGGATCCAGTCGAAAACGCGTCATTTATGCCATGGCTTGCGGGTACGGCATTAATGCACTCTTTAGCGGTAACGGAAAAACGCGGTACCTTTAAGGCATGGACTGTTCTGCTGGCGATTTCAGCGTTCTCATTGAGCTTGCTAGGCACCTTCCTAGTACGTTCAGGCATTCTTGTATCAGTACATGCATTCGCCTCTGATCCATCACGTGGTATGTTCATTCTTGGCTTCTTGGTGTTTGTGATTGGCGGTTCGTTGCTGTTGTTCGCTGTTAAAGGCGCGGCGGTTCGTGTTCGTGGTAACTTTGAACTGGCTTCACGTGAAAATGCACTGTTAGCTAACAACGTACTACTAATGGCCGCTTTGATGGTGGTGTTAGTCGGTACACTTCTACCGTTGGTGCATAAACAGCTTGGTCTTGGTTCAGTCTCGATCGGCGCACCATTCTTCGATATGTTGTTTGCATGGCTAATGATCCCATTCTCGTTCGTATTGGGTATCGGTCCGCTGATCCGCTGGAAACGTGACGATCTGAGCTCACTAGCAAAACCGATGATCATCAGCGGTATCGGTGCTGTACTGTTAGCTGCACTGTTCAACTGGATGTTCTCTGATTACTTCGTCTTCATGACCTACCTTGGTTGGTTGATGGCGATGTGGATTGTATTGCTGCACGGTTTTGAATTGCACCAGCGTGCAACGCACCGCCATAGCTTTGTTGTTGGTGTGCGCAAATTACAACGCAGCCATTGGGCGATGATGTTGGGTCACATTGGTCTTGCGGTCACTATTATTGGTATCGCAATGGTACAGACACACAGTATTGAACGTGATGTACGTCTATCGCCGGGAGATAACTTCCAGCTGAAAGGCTACAACTTCCATTTCTCTGGTGTTCGTGATCATGACGGCCCGAACTACGATGGCTATATCGCAGACTTCGAAGTGACGCAAGATGGTAAGTACATCAATACGCTGCATGCGGAAAAACGTTTCTATAAAACCGCACGTTCGATGATGACAGAAGCGGCGATTGATCGCAGCGTAAGTCGTGATCTTTATGTGGCTCTAGGCGACCGCTTGGATGACGGTAAGTCATGGGCAGTGCGTTTGTACTACAAACCATTTGTAAACTGGATTTGGGCAGGCTCTGTCTTTATGGCGCTTGGTGGTTGTGTCGCAATCAGCGATCGACGCTACCGTTTCCGCAAGCCAGCAAAAAAGCAGGAGGCATAAAATGAACAAGAAACTGTTATTTATTCCACTGTTTGCTTTTTTAGCACTAGTGGCCGTATTTACCACTCAGTTAGTGCGTAACTCAGAAGGGGATGACCCAACCAAACTAGAATCGGTTTTAGTTGGTAAGCACGTACCTGAGTTCCGCCTAGAAGACTTGGCTGAGCCGGGGAAGCTATACGATCAAAGCATCTTTAAAGGTGAGCCTTTACTATTGAACGTATGGGCAACGTGGTGCCCAACGTGTTACGCCGAGCACCACTACCTCAACGAGTTAGCGGGTGACGGTGTAAAGATTATTGGTCTGAACTACAAAGATCAGCGTGATAAAGCGGTGACCTGGTTAAATGATTTGGGCAACCCATACTTGATCAGTCTATTTGATGGCAATGGCATGTTGGGGCTTGATCTGGGCGTGTATGGCGCACCTGAAACTTTCCTGATTGATGCCAACGGCGTTATTCGCTACCGCCATGTCGGTGATGTGAATGCTCGCAACTGGAAAGAGACTTTGCAGCCTATGTATCAACAATTGGTTGAGGAGGCAAAATAATGAAAAAATGGTGTATCGCGTTATTTGTCGCCCTGACATTTTCAATGGTCGCGCATGCGACGATTGAAGTGTACGAATTTGATACTTTGGAGCAGGAACAGCAGTTCAAGGACCTTGGTAATACGCTGCGTTGTCCTAAATGTCAGAACAATACCATTGCGGATTCTAATGCTGAACTTGCGCAAGACTTGCGTCATAAAGTGTATGAAATGACCAAAGACGGTAAGTCAAAAGGTGAGATCGTCGATTACATGATCGCTCGTTACGGTAACTTCGTTACCTACAATCCGCCGTTTACCTTAGCGACGTCGATTTTGTGGTTAGGTCCACTGTCGGTAGTGGTGATTGGCTTTGGTGTGATCGTGCTACGCAGTCGCAAGTCAAAGCAACCTCAGGTTGCTGATGACAAATGGGACGAGAACAAAGAGCAACGGTTAAAAGCTCTGCTCGATGAAGAGAATGATGGAGACAAGCAGTAATGACATTATTTTGGATTGCATCAATCATTCTTGTCGCGTTGAGTGGTGTTTTGATTGCGTTGCCATTTATCAATCGCAAAGAGAATACCGACGAAGCGCTGCGTGATGAACTCAATAAAGCACTGTATAAAGACCGCCTGACTGAACTGGAAGTTGAAGCGGAAGAAGGTTTGATGGACGATCAGCAAGAGCTGATTGCGGATCTTAAACAGTCGCTGCTGGATGATATTCCCACCGAAGCGCAAACTAAGGTCGAAAGCAGCATTAACCCATGGTTAGTGATTGTGCCATCGATGTTGCTGACAGTGATTATGTCTTACGGGCTGTACTTTAAGTTTGGTGCCGCTGATGATGTGATGGAATGGCAACAAGTGAACGACAACTTGCCAGCGCTATCGAAAAAGCTGATGTCACCGGAAGGGGCGGCATTAAGCGAAGATGAAATGCGCGATTTAACCCTCGCATTACGTACCCGTTTACACAATAAACCAAAAGATGCGACCGGCTGGTTGCTACTTGGGCGTATTGGTCTGGCGAATCGTGATGTTGATACCGCCATTGGTGCAATGAACAAAGCGTATAAGCTTGAGTCAGATAACCCTGATGTCATGTTAGGTTACGCTCAAGCGCTGATGCTGTCGCAAGACGACGTTGATCAAGATAAAGCGCGTTCAATCTTAGGTAAATTAGTGCAGAAGAATTACATGGATGTCCGTGTGTTCTCATTGCTCGCCTTTGATGCTTATGAGCGTAAGGACTTTGCAGCAGCCATTCGCTACTGGAGTATCATGCAGCAGATGATTGGCCCACAAGATGAGCGTTACCAAATGCTGGATCGCAGCATTGCCAATGCCAAAAAGCAGATGGGTGACAAAGCGGCGGTTGGCGCATCGGTTTCTGTCGCAATCTCGTTGGGCGAGACTGTAAAAGCGAACCCTGATGCATCACTGATTGTATCGGTACACACCGCTGATGGTGCACCAATGCCGGTGGCAGCAGCACGTTATCCTCTGGGCTCATTCCCTCGCTCAGTAGTGCTCGATGATAGTAACAGCATGATGCAAGGGCGTAAGCTGTCTGAACTTGAAGATTACATGGTTCGCGTGCGAATTGATGAAGATGGCAACGTAGCCACCTCTCAAGGCGATTGGTTTGGTGAGAGCCAGCCCGCTAAAATGGGTGAATCAGTAGCAGTTATTGTGGATCGACAGTACCAATAATAGCGATTAATGCGTAAACTTAGGCCGGTAACTTACCGGCCTTTTTTTATGGAAAAAATATCAATGAAGAGCCTTCAGCCTAAGGTATGGACATCGTTGCTTTCTGTTGCATTGCTTGCGGGGTGCGCGACTGCGCCTGAAGAGCAAGAAGCGGCAGCGTCTAATGTGAGCGACCCTATCGAAGGATTCAACCGCAGTATGTGGGCATTGAACTACGATTATCTAGACCCTTATATCGTGCGCCCAGTTTCACTGACTTACGTTAATTACACGCCGCGCCCAGTGCGTATTGGTATCTCTAACTTCCTGAGCAACCTTGATGAGCCTTCGAGTATGGTCAACAACTTGCTGATGGGGAATGGCGGCAAAGCCCTCGATCACTTTAACCGATTTTGGATAAACAGCACTTTTGGTTTGTTGGGCTTAATTGATATCGCCTCTGATGCAGGCATTACCGATCACAATGAAAAAGCGCTCGGTGACGCGATTGGTCACTGGGGCGTAGGTAATGGCCCGTATGTGATGGTGCCGGGTTATGGCCCGTGGACCGTGCGGGAAACCGCGAGTTTTGCTGATAGTGCGTACTTACCTTTGTCGCTGCTTAATTTCTGGGCTGGGCTGGGTAAATGGGCATTTGAAGGGATGGAGACTCGCGCATCATTAGTCACACAAGAATCGATGCTAGAAAATTCACCGGATCCATACGCACTCACACGTGAAGTGTATATTCAGCACCAAGACTTCAAAGCAGAGATCGAAACTCAGCAACAAGAGATCGATCATGATGAAGAAGCTTACCTCGATGAGTACCTTGACGATCTGTAGTTCGCTTTGTCTTTGTGACTCAATTGAACAGCAACAAAAAAGGCTTGGGAATCCCAAGCCTTTCTTTTTAACTATCTAAAGCGTTTACGGCAAACTAGAACGTGTAGTTCGCTTGCACACCAACTAGCCAGATGCTACCAGTTACTTCGCCTTCAAAGCTGCCTCCAAATGCGTCAGCACCTAGGCCTGGGTCTGTTTCATGCATCTTAGCGTCTTTAGCCATGATGTAAGTGAAACCAGCATCAAGCGATAGTTGCTCAGACCATTGGTAACCCGCACCAATGCTTAGCCATAGACGGTCAGTCTCTGGAATGGTCGCTGTGCGGTGCTCTTCACTTACCGCTGATGTATCGTACGCCACACCAGTACGCAGTTGCAGCTTATTGTTGTATTGGTAAGTTGAACCAATCGCAAAGCGGTAGTTGTCTTCCCAGTTTTCGTGTTTGATTAGCTGAGAGCTTTCGGCACCAAATTCAGGGATATTCGCTTCAAGTGTTTTGAAGCTGCTCCAATCAGTCCAGTTGATGCTGGTATGTAAAGCAACTTTGTCGGTTACTTGGTGGAAAGTGGCAATTTCAGCCGTCGCAGGTAAGGCAAGATCCATCGATCCTGAATATTTAGCTTGTTTTGCAGCTCCTGCAACTTTATCAAAACCTAAGCCTTCTGCATGACCAGTTAGAGTCAGATTTACTTCTGATTTGTAGGTAAAACCAATGCGGTTCGCATCGTTGACTTGCCATACCGAACCTAGTTGCCAACCCCAAGCCTTATCGTCGCCTTCCATGTACTTTAAAGTTTCGTTTGGAGCAACGATAACAGTAGGACCAAAAGCAATACCACCGTGTTCAGAAACAACTGCACCAAAGCTACCTTCTGCGATTACATAGCGAATACCACCACCGATGCTGACTGCTGGGGTTAGTTGGTATGCGGCATTTAGGTTGGCTTCTTTGGTAATAACACTGGCTTGGTTGCCGTGGTTCGCTGCTGCAAAGTCTTTACCTAAGTCAGTTTCCATACCGTAGTTGGTGCCTAGCGCAAAGCCAAGTGCAAACTTGTCGTTGTACTTATGTGACAGATAGAAATTTGGAATCACCGCATCATGAGCAAAGTCATCAGAACGAGCTGAATATGGTGTGCCACGGTGAGTAGAAGTACCTTCGATATCAATATTTGGATCAACATAGATTGCGCCAACAGAAACTTGAGTGCCTTCTAGTTGCATTAGCAACGCAGGGTTACGCCATTGTGAGCTTGCATTGTCAGCCATTGCAGCTTCACCTGCGTATGCACGGCCAAGACCTGTTGCTGAGTATTCTGCTAGCTGGAAACCTGCGGCGTTTGCGGTGGTTGCTACTGACATTAGACCACATGCTACTGCAAGTGATAGAAGAGACTTATTTGTTTTCATTGTTATGTTCGCTGAATATGTTGTTAATTCGTCGCAAGATGGTAGTTTTAGAGCTTTTGCTTTAAAAATAGAAAACACTGTAAACGGTAAATTCAGGATAAAAAATAAATAAACACAAGTTTTAAAGCATAAAAAACCAGAAAAGTGGTTCGACCACTTCTTTTTTCAGCGAACGACTGTGTTGTTAAATTTGTGTTTTGATGCACAAGTGTGCGCTTAAAAAACTCGCAATGTTGTACGCTGAAAATGTTGAAGGGATTTATTGATCAGAGATAGGCAATACGGCAGGTAACAAAAAGGGCTGGATAACCAGCCCTTCAAATAGTGAGGATAGCGTCTGCGATTAAAAGCTGCGGCTGTATTGTAGGCCGACTAGGATTGCGTTAGCGCGGGTAGTACCAGTGATACTTGATACGCCTGCATTAGCTTCAGAGACTTTTACGTCTTCACCTACTAGGTAAGTGAAACCAAAGTCTACGTTAGATGAAGAATCTAACTGGTAAGTGAAACCGGTTGAGAACCATTGACGATCAGAGTCTGGTACTGAAATTGATGTGATCTCATCCTGTGCGCTAGTGTCGTACATGTAACCAGCACGTAGTGTCCAATCGTTGTTTAGGTAGTAAGTACCACCAATTGCGTAGTGCCAACCATCTTGCCAACCGTATTCTTTTTCAGTAATACCGGCATTTTTGAATTCAATCTTGTCAAAATCACCCCAACCGATGTACTGAATCGAGTAGTGAACAGCGAATTTGGTGTCTTCGATTTTGTGGTAACCGGAGAATTCAGCCATGTCAGGTAGTGGCAGTGTGATTTCTTGTGAGCCATCTTTTGCTGTGATATCTGGGCTATAGCGGTAAGACAGACCAAAACGGTTGTTTTCGTTAAGCTCGAATACGGTACCAACATTAAAACCAACACCCCAACCATCAGCCTTGTCGATGTTTAGGATTTCGGCACCATTTTTTGACGCTAAAAATGCACCCAGAGGGTTGTTAGTTGGGCCTTTGTAAAAGCTATCGCTGACATTACGCTTTAACGTACCTTGGCCATAGATCAGGTCTAGACCTGCACCAAAACTCCACTGTTGGTTCAGGCGGTATGAACCCGCTAGACCGAAGTTGATGCTCATGATTTCTGTCTCGCCACCGTATTCAGCACCGACAAAATCACTATCAAAATCAGTACGAGTACCAAAGTTAGAGTAGGCGTTAGCCCCCCAAGCAAATTGATCGTTTACTGGAACGATTAAATGAATGTTCGGTGCTACAGATGTTGCTCCAGCATTATCGTAGTTTGAAGCTGCTGTTGTGCCAGCAGCACTTTTGTATTCAGCATCTTTTACTTCGATATCAGTAATGATGGTTTCAAAACCAAGAGACAGTTCCATTTTATCAAACAGCGCCATTGCTGCTGGGTTACGTGCCATTACAGATGCGTTATCGGCAATAACAGCGTCACCAGCAAATGCGCGGCCGATACCGGTTGCTGATTGTGCGTTAAGTTGGAAACCAGCAGCCATAGCTTGCTGAGAGGCGATTGAGGTTGTTGCGATTGTCACTGCTAACAGTGTCTTTTTAAACAGACGCGAGTTGTTCATGGTGCTTTTCCTTTTTAGTCGCCTCTTATACGGGCGCTGTTTTTTGAGCAAATGCTCAGTTGGGGCTGATATTAGTCTGAAGTATAGAATATAGAAATCCGACCATTGGCTAATATGATGATAAAATTATGGAAATGATGGGTAACAGACGGGAAAATGCTGTGAAAATCGTCATTTTAGAGTTTGTACTCTATTTTTTACTGGTGATTTTACTCAATAGCATGCACATTCGGGCATAAAAAAAGCCTGAATGAGAAATTCAGGCTTTAATGTCGCAAAGTTGGCTTAAATTGCCATAGGTTTGATGATGTTCATGATGCTTTTGGCAATCGCGGTGACATCTTCGTCTTTTTCGCCCACCACAATCAAACTGCTGTCACCAACCGGTTCAACGACCCCCGACATCCCTTGTTGCGTGAAGTCTTGCACGCTGGTGCTGGAGATGTTGGTAATAAAGAGCGTGACCTTGCCATGTTCACCGGCAAACACCATGTGCAGAGCATTGGCATCACCAAAACCACAATGGTTAAGGTAATAGACATGATAAGGGAACGACTTGTCTAATTGTTGATCAAATGGCTGCATCTTGGCATTGATTTGCGCTGAACTGACCTGTTCATCTAAATGATCAACAAACGGCTTCTCGGCAATCACATGTTCAATCGCCGTGTCGGCTAAACTGGCTTGTGCAGGCGTGACCAGTACATTTCCCCAGTTAATTTGCCCAACCAGTAAACCAAAAGCAAAGGCAACTGAAGCGGCCATTGCCATGCTACGTTTAATAAAGTTAGGTCTGATGACGTTAGTCGGCTGTTGTGAGCTTTGATGAAAGATAATGCGATCAGCAAGATCATCAGGCACATCGACATTCATCGCTTTCGCGATTTGTGCGTCAAGTTCATTGATGTCATCAACAAATTTGCTATGGCTTTCGTTGGCTCGCATCGCATCGACGATGTCACTGCTCCTATGTTTAGGATCGGACATGATTCGACGGCGGAATTCTAACTCATCCATTGTGCGCTCCTTTATGATTCTCTGCTGACTCCATCATCTCTTTGAGTTGATTACGTGCTCTAAAGAGGCGAGTCATCACGGTATTTTTATTTAGCTCTAAGATTTGACCAATTTCATCGCCACTAAAACCCCCAACCACTTGTAAAAACAGTGGCTCGCGGTAATCAACCTCAAGCTTCATGATTTGCGCATGGATCCATTCTGTTTGATGGTGCGCATCGTCACTCACTTTGGCGTCATTACTGTGATCGTCAATATCAACCAAATCAAATTGTTTACGTTCGAAGCGGCGGGCATTTTCGCGGCGCAAGATGGTGATCAGCCAAGATTTAGCTGCTTTTTCATCTTGTAAGCTATCGAGTGACTTCCATGCCCGCAGGCAGGTTTCCTGTACCAAATCTTCGGCAATGGTTGGATCTTTACACAACCAATAGGCGTAACGATACAAGTCACGGTGATAGGCGCGTACCAGCGCTTCGTATTTTCTTTGTCTGTCCATATCAGAGTCGACCGGACTTTTTGCCTTTTTCTTCCCAAAAATTTCTAAAATTGCCACAAAAGCCTCCAAAAAGGGGTTTGGGGTTAGGTCGAGATGACTTCAAAGGAGGGGATTGAGAAAAACAAGCCATTTTGCGCGAGTTAATGTCAATTAGCTGACGATATGGTCAAAAATCGCATCAAAAATTGATCTAATTCAAAAACCATAACAATCCAGCGGTTATAGTACATCTTGTCATCTAGTTAGTGTTTCACTAACGAGTTGAGCAAGATGACACTTCCTTTTGAAGGCTGACTTTACTTTCTCCTAATCAGGAAACTGATTATTTCAATTGGCGTGAGTTAATTGCTTTATACATTCCGACCACACAGTTTTGTGTGGTTTTTTTTTGCCTAAATTTAGCGACTTCACAAACCTATCGCCCTAAATATAGCCAAATTTTACTTGGCGACAACTCTTATTTTTCATTTAGTTAGCAATTCTCTCGCTTCGTAAATCACGTTTATTTAAACAGGTGTTTGATTGATTTAACAAACCCATTACAATAATTCTGGTCAGACCTCTAAATGAACTAAAATAAGTCATAGATAACAAGCTTGTTTTGGTTGGCACTTATTGTAAGGAGAAACAATGGGTAAGCAGGAAGTAACCACTCGCAGCGGCGAGCGAGTCGCGATAGTTGCCGGGCTACGAACGCCGTTCGCGCGTCAAAGCACCGAGTTTAGCCAAGTCCCTGCCATTGATTTAGGCAAGATGGTGGTGAGTGAAATGCTCGCTCGTAGCGATATTGATGCCAAACTGATTGAGCAAGTGGTGTTTGGTCAGGTGGTACAGATGCCTGAAGCGCCAAATATCGCCCGAGAAATTGTGCTCGGCACAGGGATGAACATACATACCGACGCTTATAGTGTCACACGTGCTTGTGCAACTAGCTTTCAAGCGGCCGTAAATGTGGCCGAAAGTATTATGGCGGGCACCATTGATGTGGGTATTGCTGGTGGGGCGGATTCGTCTTCTGTCTTGCCTATTGGGGTGTCGAAAAAAATGGCAGCCAACCTGCTTGCGCTGAGTAAAACCAAAACGATGGCGCAAAAACTCCATATTCTAAAATCCTTCTCGCTAAAAGATCTGATGCCAGTCCCACCTGCGGTCGCTGAATACTCGACGGGTTTGTCAATGGGGCAAACTGCTGAGCAAATGGCGAAAAGTCATGGTATTAGCCGTGCAGAACAAGATGCACTGGCGCACCGTTCGCATACGCTCGCTTCGTTAGCATGGCAGGAGGGTAAGATTGCGGGCGAAGTGATGACGGCTTTTCCTGCTCCTTATAAAAAGTGGTTGGCTGAAGACAACAATATTCGCCATGACTCCACCCTGGAGAGCTACGCAAAATTGCGCCCAGCGTTTGACCGTCAGTATGGCAGTGTGACCGCCGCCAACAGTACGCCATTAACTGATGGCGCTGCGGCTGTGATGTTGATGCGTGAAGGCAAAGCGAAAGAGTTGGGCTTAGAGATTTTAGGCTACATTCGCTCGTATGCGTTCTCAGCCATCGGTGTTGAGCAAGATATGTTGATGGGGCCATCGTACGCCACGCCAATGGCGCTCGATCGGGCAGGGATAACGCTTAACGACCTAACCTTAATTGATATGCATGAAGCCTTTGCCGCTCAGGCTCTGTCTAACGTCAAAATGTTCGCTAGCGATAAGTTCGCTCAAGAGAATTTGGGGCGAAGCAAAGCGATTGGCGAAATTGATATGGATAAATTTAACGTGTTGGGCGGTTCGATTGCTTACGGTCACCCATTTGCCGCTACGGGGGCTCGTATGATGACGCAAACTCTGCGCGAGCTAAAACGACGTGGCGGTGGCTTGGCATTAAACACCGCTTGTGCTGCGGGTGGTCTGGGTGCAGCGATGATTCTGGAGGTTGAATAATGACGGAGCTTAAAGCCTTTAATCTCACCATCGATGAGCAGAACATTGCATGGCTGTGTATCGATGTGCCGAATGAAAAAATGAACACGCTTCAAGCGGCTTTTGCCGATGAAATGGAGTCGGTGTTCGCTGAACTTGAACAGCATAAAAGCGCCCTAAAAGGGTTAATCATTCACTCGGGTAAGCCGGACAATTTTGTCGCGGGTGCCGATGTTCGTATGCTGGATGCTTGTCAGAGCGCTCAAGAAGCACAGGCGCTCGCAACGAAAGGGCAAGAGATGTTTGAAAAACTCTCTAAGCTGAGCTTTCCCGTTGTTGCGGCGATCCACGGCCCATGTCTCGGTGGGGGTTTAGAGTTGGCACTGGCGTGTGATTACCGTGTGTGTAGCGATGATGATAAAACGCGTCTTGGTTTACCTGAAGTGCAATTAGGTCTGTTGCCGGGGTCGGGCGGTACTCAACGCTTGCCACGCTTGATTGGGCTATTACCGTCGTTGGATTTGATTCTAACCGGTAAACAATTGCGGGCAAAAAAAGCGAAAAAGCTCGGTGTCGTTGATGCCTGCGTTGCGCCGACGATCTTATTGGAAGTGGCAAAACAGTTTGTTGAAGGCAAAGACAAAGCCAAACATAAGGTGAGCACCAAAGAGAAATTAATGGCGCAAACGGGCTTTGGTCGCAAAGTGATTTTTGAACAAGCAGCGAAGAAAACGCAACAAAAAACCCGTGGCAACTATCCAGCCACCGAGGCCATTTTAGAGGTGATTCGCTACGGCTTAGAACATGGTTTCACTAAAGGGCTAGCGTATGAAGCTGAGCGCTTTGGTGAGTTGGTGATGAGCAATGAATCTAAAGCACTGCGTTCGATCTTTTTTGCGACCACTGAGATGAAAAAAGAACATGGTAGCGACGCAGAGCCATCCTCCGTTAAGCGGATTGCTGTGCTCGGTGGCGGTCTTATGGGGGCGGGGATCAGTCATGTTACGGTAGCGAAAGCTAAGGTGCCGGTGCGGATCAAAGATGTCAGTAATGATGGGGTATTGAACGCGCTTAATTACAACTTTAAGTTGTTTGAAAAGCAGCGTAAACGCCGAATCTTGAGCAAGGCACAATTGCAAAGCAAAATGCAGCAGCTCTCTGGAGGTATCGATTTCATCAGCTTTAATCATACCGATGTCGTGATAGAAGCCGTGTTTGAAGATTTAGCCCTTAAGCAACAGATGGTGGCGGATATCGAGCAAAACGCCAAGCCAGATACGATCTTTGCGACCAATACTTCTTCACTGCCGATTCATCAGATTGCCGAACAAGCTGCACGTCCTGAAAACGTGATTGGCTTGCATTACTTTAGCCCGGTAGAAAAGATGCCGCTGGTGGAAGTCATTCCACACCAAACGACCTCGGCTCAAACCATCTCCACTGTAGTTGAGTTGGCACGCAAACAAGGGAAAACCCCAATTGTAGTGAAAGACTGCGCTGGGTTTTATGTTAACCGCATATTAGCACCCTACATGAATGAAGCGGCGCATATTTTGCTCACCGGCGAGCCGATTGAACAACTTGATGGCGCGCTACTCGATGCGGGTTTCCCTGTTGGGCCAATCACGTTATTGGATGAGGTGGGGGTGGATATTGGTGCTAAGATCATGCCGATATTAGTCAATGAGCTAGGCCCTCGCTTCCAAGGCCCTGCGGTGTTTGACACCTTACTCAAGGATGGCCGTAAAGGGCGTAAAAGCGGCAAAGGCTTTTACACCTATAAAGGGAAAGATAAGCAGGTAGATAAAAGTGTCTATAAGTTACTTAATCTTACTCCTGAGTCAAAAATGGCTAGCCAAGAGATGGCGATGCGCTGTTTGCTACCGATGCTTAATGAGGCGGTACGCTGTTTGGATGAAGGGATTATCCGCTCACCGAGAGATGGTGATATCGGCGCAATCTTTGGCATTGGCTTCCCACCATTCTTAGGTGGCCCGTTCCGCTATATGGATCAGATTGGTATCGTTAAGCTGGTAGAGATCATGAATGAACATGCGGCGAAATATGGTGAACGTTTTGCCCCGTGCGATGGTCTGCTGACGAGAGCCAGCTTAAATGCGCCATTTTATGATTAGAATTTAGTCGAACGATGTCTGTGCATCATAAGGTCAAAAGCGAGCGTGAAGCTCGCTTTTTTATGGTTATTCGTGACACAAGAAATTGCAGATTCTGCATGAACACCGTTATGATTAAAGAAAATACCGTCACATAAAGGGATACTATGGATGCTCTAGATTTGTTGCTTAACCGTCGCTCGATTGCCCGACTGTCAGCGCCGGCACCAGAAGGTAAAGCATTAGAGAATATTATTCGTGCTGGTTTGCGCGCGCCAGATCATGGCGGTTTAACACCTTGGCGTTTTGTCATCGCTCAAGGAGAAGGGCTGCAAAAGCTCGCGGATATATTAATCAGTGCTGCAACGGCAGAAAACAGCGATCAAGCGGTGATGGATAAAGTCAGCCAAGCGCCGTTTCGTGCGCCAATGGTGATTACGGTCATCGCCAAAGTGACTGAGCATGAAAAAGTGCCTGCATTTGAACAGCATTTGTCGGCAGGGTGCGCTGCGCAGGCGATGCAGATGGCCTCGGTCGCTCAAGGGTTTCAAGGTTTTTGGCGTTCAGGTAAGTGGATGTTCCATGATGTGGTACGCGATGCGTTTGGTGTGAGTGGAGACGATCAGATCGTTGGTTTTCTCTACCTTGGCACGCCGGGTTGCACGCCAATGAAAGTACCAGAGCGTGATTTGGCAAAATTTGTTGAGTTTCTCTAGTCGAACGGGTTATGTCGATATTGAGGCTGGATTAAATAGAAAAGAGCTTGGCATGGCCAAGCTCTTTTTGTTTACTTCGAACGTGGAAGTATTAGTGGATGTTGTAAGCAATCACAAAATCGATAAATAGACGCACTTTCTCTGGTAAATGATCTTTGTGGTTATAAAGCATGTAGATATCACGTGGGTTAGCACTCCAATCTTGCAGCACTTGCACCAAGCTACCATCTTCAATAAATTCACGGATCATCACATCAGGCATCAGCGTAATGCCAAGGCCGTCTGAACAAGCACTGCGCACAACATTGAGCGCATTGGCTTGGAAGCGACCATTGTCATTATTGATAACAGTCTCACCACTTTCATTGATAAGTTGCCACTTCTTCAGTGGGTCGCCTTTTAATAGCGAGTGATTATGCAGTTCTTCAGCATGAACAGGGGCGTGATGAGCGCGTAAATATTCAGGGCTTGCAACTAGGATATCTTTTACGGCACTGATTTTTCGTGCGATTAGGCTTGAATCACGCTGCGGGCCGACACGGAAAATAACATCCCATTCGGTTGGGTCGAGTTGATCGGCATGATTGCTGGTGTTCAACTCAATGCTGATGTCTGGGTATTGCTGCATGAAGGCATTGAACATCGGCATCATCATGCGTTTAGTCAGATTTGATGGAGATGAAATTCGAATTTTTCCTGCCGCACCGCGACAGTCGTCGGAAATCTCTTCGGTGACGAAAGACAAACGCTGTAATAAAGGTGAACATTCACCGTAGAAGCGTTCACCAGCTTCTGTAAGTGATAGCTTACGCGCGTGGCGATTAAGCAACCTTAGGTTCAAAGCATCTTCGAGTGCTTGGATGCGTCGCGTAATGGTTGCAACCGGAATCATGGTTTTTCGTGATGTTGCAGTATAGCTCCCATTTTCGACTACCAGTCGAAACAGGTTTAGATCGTCTAATTTCATCATCTGGACACATTTTTTTACGAATTGGGTTAATTTATATTGAACATCTCGCATAAAGATTGAGACACATCAACAAGTAATGCGATCTTTATCATTTCATACATCTTGTATGCAATAAAGTGAGAGATCAGCATATTTGTATAAATATAGGTTCACGACTATTTTTAAGAAGTTCGATCATTCTACTTATAAATATAACAATAAGTCATAATTATTACATTTAAGAAGTTGTGTGAGGCATTTCCATGCATAAGATATCAGAGGCTCAGGTCTTGCCGTCAGACCACGCCGGAGCGCAAAAAAAACGCGTATTATTGGTTGATGACGACCCTATTTTTCGCCGTATTACGACGTCGATTCTGTGCGCCCAAGGCTATCAAGTGTTGGAAGCGGAGAATGGATTAGAAGGATTGCGACAACTTCGTTCGTTTGAACCCGATTTGATTTTATGTGATCTGGCGATGCCGGTACTCAATGGAATCGAGTTTGTTGAAGAGGTGAGCTTAGAATATCCCTCTTTGCCTATGATCGTTGTTTCTGCGACAGAAGAGATGTCAGATGTGGCGAAAGCGCTGCGCTTTGGTATTAAGGATTTTCTTGCCAAACCAATCAGCGATCCCAGCAATTTAATTGATGCGATTGAAAATACATTGGAAGACTCAGATTGTCATGTCGGTGATTCTCGTGACTTCTCTAGCCAATGGTTTCGCGTTGATAGTGGTGACATGCCCGAAGAACAAGAGCTTCATTGGCATTTAGGCCACCTAGAAGATAATCCGAGCGCGGCGAAAGATTTATTGCATGCGCTATTACCAGAAAAAGATACTTCGCAAGGCGATTGGAAGTGCAGTTATAGGCTCTTGCAGTCAGCCGATATTATGCCATTAGTGTTCGATTACGCATGGTTAATGAATGGCCAGTTTATTTTCTATCTGGTTGATTCAGATAGTGAGTATGGCCGTGGCGCAGCGAGCACGTTATTGGTGCGCGCGTTGTTCCACGATTATCTACGTAACTTAAAATCCTTTAATGCAGATTTGAAGGATCTGGCTGATTTATTGGAAAAAGGGATTAAGTGTACGGATTGTACCATGCCCATCCGAGCGATGTTTGGCGTCGCTGATGTCGCAGAAGGGACGATTCGCCTATTACCTGCTGGGTTAGAAGCGAGTTATCGCAGTGGTTCTCGTAGTCAGCAAATTGAAGCGGGTGCGCGTTTAGGCGATAAATGCGTGAAAAACTTCACCACTACAGAGCTTTATATTGATGAGCGTTGTTCGATTAGTTTGAGTCGCTTAGGTGCAAGTAGCTTCTCGTTAGATTTATCGAGAAAAAAGTGACGACTAAATTATAACGTCACATCTCAAAACTCTCCCATGACCAAAGCAGCCTTAGTGCTGCTTTGGTCGTTTTGGGCCTATCAATAATACCCACAAGGTTAGTCGGTGTTTGTGCCAAACACATTACGCTATAATTTAATTTAACAACAATGAAACGAGCTGGTATCCAATTTGCAACCGAGCGTTTTGCGTGGCGATGATTAGGGGTAGGCTTTCTTTTACAAAATAGAGTGTGAGCAATGGCAGACAAAGATTTTAAAGAACCTTATAATATTTATTACTTTTTTGGATTTATCGCAGTGCTTTTAATCCCGACGCTTCCAGCAACATTGACTTGGATTCGCGTATTTAATGGCTATGCGGTTTTCAATTAAATTTGGAGTAAAGCCATCGCTATTCGTCGTTTTTTCTTAAACCTGATTGGTGGCTTAAGTCTGTGCCTAGGTATCTTAGGCATTTTCCTTCCTATTCTTCCTACGACACCATTTATCCTCCTTTCAAGTGCATGCTTTATGCGCAGCAGCCCACGTTTTCATCGATGGCTGAGCGAGCATGACACTTTCGGTCCAATTATTAGCAATTGGCATCAACATCGGGCGGTTTCTCAAAAAGTAAAAAGGCGCGGGGCATTGGTGATGCTCGCCAGTTTTAGCTTTTCGATCTATATCGTGCCGCATGATTGGCTAAAGATTGCGCTGCTAATCATGCTGTTGGCTTTGCTTAGCTGGTTTATTCGCTTACCTGTGATAGAGCACCTTGCTGATAAAGAAGAAAATCACTAAGATTGGCGAGAAGTGTGCCCACATTTTTTGGTGGGCGTTTGTTTTTTCACCCCTACGATTTTTTCTCGATAGAGGGCTGGAATAATCAGTTTTCGCCCGCCGTAAGCTAAAATGATTACGACGGCGTAGCCAATTTTAAGTAAAGAGTTATGACGACTGAAACTATCTCATTGATCAAAGCGAGCATCAAAAGCATCGCTGATTACCCAAAACCAGGCATTCTATTTCGCGATGTAACTAGCCTATTAGAAGATGCTCAAGCATACCAAGCAACCATCCAGCTTCTTGTCGATAAATACAAAGACATGGGCTTCACCAAAGTGGTGGGTACAGAGGCGCGTGGCTTTTTGTTTGGTGCTCCGCTTGCGTTAGAGCTAGGCTTGGGTTTTGTTCCAGTACGTAAACCGGGTAAGTTACCACGTGAAACTGTCGCGCAAACTTATGAGCTTGAGTACGGTACAGATACGCTTGAAATTCACGTTGATGCTATCAATGCAGGTGACAAGGTGTTAGTGGTTGATGATCTACTAGCGACTGGCGGCACTATTGAAGCAACCACTAAGCTAATTCGCCAACTTGGCGGTGAAGTTGAGCACGCAGCATTCGTTATCAACCTACCAGAGATCGGTGGTGATAAGCGCCTAGAGAAACTAGGTCTGAATATTTACAGCATCTGCGAGTTTGACGGTCACTAATCGGAACGGTACATGAGTTATCTTGCCTTAGCGCGAAAATGGCGACCAACTAAATTTAACGAAGTGGTTGGTCAAGCCCACGTATTAACAGCTTTAGAAAATGCTTTAGCACAAAATCGTCTTCACCATGCTTACTTGTTTAGCGGTACGCGCGGTGTGGGTAAAACCACCATAGGTCGTTTGTTTGCTAAAGGTTTAAACTGTGAAACGGGAATTACCTCTACCCCTTGTGGTGAGTGTGATACTTGCCGAGAAATCGATGAAGGGCGTTTTGTTGATCTGCTTGAAATCGATGCGGCGTCGCGCACCAAGGTAGAAGATACCCGTGAACTGCTCGATAACGTGCAATACAAACCGGCACGTGGTCGATTTAAAGTCTATCTCATCGATGAAGTTCACATGCTCTCTCGTCATAGCTTTAACGCGTTACTTAAAACGCTGGAAGAGCCACCAGAGTATGTGAAATTTCTCTTAGCGACGACCGATCCGCAAAAGCTGCCTGTCACGATTTTATCGCGCTGTCTGCAATTTCATCTCAAACCAATCAGTGTGGATGATATTCATCAGCAGCTAGAGCATGTTCTTAGCCAAGAAAAGTTGGAGTTTGAACCGCGCGCGCTCGGTATGATTGCTCATGCTGCAGATGGCAGTATGCGTGATGCGCTGAGTTTGACAGATCAAGCGATTGCGCTTGGTAATGGTCAAGTGAAGTCGGAGTTAGTTCGTCACATGCTGGGTACGCTCGATACTGATCAAGCCTTGCATTTGCTTGATGCGATCAGTTCAAAACAGCCTCAGCAAGCGATGGATAGCCTCAGCAATTTGGCCCAGAACGGGGTTGAATGGGACGGTTTACTCAATCAGCTTGCTGCGCAGTTACATCGTATCGCATTGTACCAAGCACTGCCGTCTACACTTGATAAAGCACAGCCCGACGCGGAAAAAGTTGAGTTATTGGCTCGTGCGTTGTCACCACAAGATGTACAGCTTTACTATCAAATCGCATTGAAAGGTCGCCAAGATCTGCCATTTTCACCTTCTGAGCGTATTGGGCTTGAAATGGTTGTGTTGCGTATGATGGCTTTCCGCCCTGTGCAATCTGCCGCGAATATGATCTCGACAGAGGTTCGCTCAGTGCAATCCGCGCCAGCCTCGGCGCCGCAAGTAGCCGCTGCATCTATGCCGTCCCAAGCGCCAGTTGCCTCAATGCAAACGCCAGCTCCTGTTGAACCACAAGTGCAACCGCAATCGGCTCCGCAGTACAGTGCACCACCGATGTCAGCGAGTGGCATGCCAGAAGCGATGCCAATGGCGCCAGAGTACGATATAGCGCCGCCAGAAGCTTATTATGATGGTTATGATGCCTCGCCAGCACCAATGGCACATCAAGCGCCGAACTCTGCACCTGTGCCTTCTGAGCCAACATCAGCACCAGCATCGCAAGAAGCGCCAGCAACTCGTCCTTCGTTAGGGGGGTTGCGTCATCAACTGCGCTCTCAGCGTTCGAGCGCGAGCAATCCAGGCGGTGAGCCAAAAAAGGCTAGTGCGACATCTGCAGCCAAGAAAGAATCGGTACTTGATCGTGTTGCTCAAAAACACGCAGGTTCCGCGCAGGTGTCGTCGCTCGAAAATGGTTTACCTTCGGTTCCCGTAGAGGAACAAAAGGATGAAGCCTATCGGTGGAAGCCGACGTCGCCTCAACAGATAAAACAAGAGAAAAAAGAGCTAACGCCAACGCAAATTAAGCAGGCGTTAGAGCATGAAAAAACACCTGAAATGGTGCAAAAGTTGGCGGATGAGTCGATCGAGCAAAATGCTTGGTCAGCCCTTATCGCGAAGCTGGAAACAGCAAAGTTAACTGAGCAGCTCGCGCTCAACTCATATTATGAGAAGAATGATTCGACCATCTCGTTAACATTGCGTCCAGAACAAGCACATTTAAACTCCGACCGCGCACAAGCAGAGTTGTTGGCTGCATTGAATAGCGTGCTAGGTGAGGAGTGCCATTTGAGTGTTGAAATTGGTAGCAAAGGTCAAACGCCTTTGGAACTGCGTGAAGCGCTCTATCAAGGCAAATTACAACAAGCATTTGACAGTTTAGACACCGATCCTCATGTACAATTTATTGAAGCGCGTTTTGCTGCTGTGCTAGATAAAGACAGTGTAAGACCGATTTAATCGCCTCCATTGGATGTGATGATTTGGAGAAGTGAATTAAACGTATGTCGAGCGAGATTAGGGTTGAAGTTACTACTTTTGACCCCATCTAATAATGTAACCACAAGCTAATACTTTACCCCCTACGAGTAGGGGATATGAGTAAACATAATCAGAGAGATAACTATGTTTGGTAAAGGCGGTATGGGCAATCTGATGAAGCAAGCCCAGCAAATGCAAGATCGCATGCAAAAGCTTCAAGAAGAAATCGCAATCATGGAAGTGACTGGCGAATCAGGTGCTGGCCTAGTGAAGATCACTATCACCGGTAGCCACAGCGTGCGCCGTGTTGATATTGACGAAAGCTTGATGCAAGACGACAAAGAGATGCTTGAAGATCTAATCGCAGCGGCATTTAACGATGCAGCTCGTCGTGTTGAAGAAACTCAAAAAGAAAAAATGGCTCAAGTGACTGGCGGTATGCAACTACCACCAGGCATGAAAATGCCATTCTAATCGACAAGGTTAGTTAATGCGCACCAGTCATATGCTGGAGCAATTGATGGAGGCCTTACGTTGTCTGCCTGGGGTTGGCCCCAAGTCGGCTCAACGTATGGCCTTTCATTTGTTACAGCGAGATCGAAAAGGTGGTTTACAGCTAGCGGAATCGCTTAGCCATGCCATGACAGAAATTGGTCATTGCAATGAATGCCGCACCTTTACCGAGGAAGACGTCTGCCATATTTGTACCAACCCGAAACGTCAGGTAAATGGTCAAATGTGTGTGGTGGAAAGCCCTGCGGATATCGCTGCAGTCGAAGCCACAGGCCAGTTTTCTGGTCGTTACTTTGTCCTAATGGGACACCTTTCTCCGCTCGATGGGATTGGTCCAAGTGATATTGGCTTAGATGTACTGGATTACCGTCTACGCCGTGGTGATGTGAGTGAAGTGATTCTTGCCACTAACCCAACGGTTGAAGGGGAGGCTACTGCTCACTATATTGCTGAGCTATGCCGAGAACACCAAGTGGATGCAAGCCGCATTGCTCATGGTGTCCCTGTCGGTGGAGAGCTTGAGTTGGTCGATGGTACGACACTGTCACACTCATTGCTGGGTCGACATAAAATCTAGTTTTCCTTGATGATGAAAAGCCGCTTTAGCGGCTTTTTTTGTTTTCAGAGCAAGTGAAAAGCGATTAGAGAACGCTTCGCTTCGAGATGCGGGAGTTGAGAATAGAGAGATCCCCAACTCGCTCGTGCCTCGCTCTTGAGGATGACGATATTCGGTTCGACATTATTAAATGTGTGTATTCCCAAAGTTCGATAGCTTAAATTACGTCATTCCCGAAAGCGACGAAGGAGCGCAGTCGGGAATCTTTCGAATCTAGCAGCGAAGCGTTCTTTAGAGCGAAGCTCGTTCTCGAATCTCAGCTATTCTCGCTCTCTTTCTGTCCGGCAATCACTTTATAGAGCAGCGCGCCGATCACCGCGCCTACAATAGGAGCAAGCCAAAATAGCCATAATTGACTGATGGCCCAATCACCAACGTACACTGCCACCCCGGTGCTTCGTGCGGGATTAACCGAGGTGTTAGTGACCGGAATCGAGATTAAGTGTATCAGGGTTAAACATAGACCTATCGCGAGGGGAGCGAAGCCTTGTGGTGCGCGTGAATCGGTGGAACCCATGATCACCAGTAAAAACATCATGGTCATGACAATTTCACATACAAGTGCAGCAGTCAGTGAATATTTTCCGGGAGAATGATCACCATAGCCATTGGCGGCAAAGCCGGAAGCGGCGAGATCAAAGCCGGCTTGACCGCTGGCGATAATGTACAAAATCCCACCGGCGACAATGCCACCAATCACTTGAGCGATGATGTATGGTAAAACACATTTTGCTTCAAACCGGCCACCAACCCATAAGCCGATGGTGATTGCGGGGTTTAAGTGACAACCGGAAATATGGCCGATGGCATAGGCCATGGTGACCACGGTTAAACCGAATGCCAGCGCGACACCGACAAATCCAATGCCTAATTGGGGAAAACCTGCGGCTAAAACGGCGCTACCACAGCCGCCTAATACTAACCAAAATGTGCCAAAGCCTTCGGCGAGTAATTTGTTCATAACGGCAAAATCCTCGATTGAGAGTACCCGCTGAACATAGTTAATAATTTGAGGTTTTGCGTAGTTTTAAGCGCAGAAAATGCTAATTGCACCTGTTGGACTCGATGCTAAAGGGAGGGGCTTCAAAGGGAGTCTAAGGTCTAAACCGAGTCAAGAGACTCCCCAGAATTAGGTTTTGCTGCTTAACGTTTGAGGTAATGTTTGTAGGTAATGGTTTCTGGTTTAGAGACAATTTTGGTGTACTCAAAGATACGCCCATCAACTAATTTACCCACCGATAATAACTGGATTAGCGGTTTTCTTTGGCTGACGCCGAGAATTTCACACATGTGTTTATCGGGAAGAATCGCGTTAAAGTCTTGAAATGCGCCGTCGATTTCGAAACCAAGTTCATTTTCAAGGTAGTGGTACTTTGAGCCTTCCATCGACATGACATTCATTTTTGGGTACATCGACATCGGCATGTACGAATCTTCGTAAACCGATGGTGCGCCATTGATCAACTTAAAGCGTCGAATAAAGTAGACCTTTTCGCCCGGAGTGATTTCAAGAATTTCTGCAAGTTCATCGTCAGCATCCATCAAGGTAAATTCGCAAATTTTGTATTCAATCTTTGCTCCGGTATCAATGAGATATTCACTGGTACTTTTTAGACTGAGCATCGATCCAACCATGGTTTTGCCAATGATGGTGGAACCTGCGCCTTGACGTTTTTCCACCATGCCTAATTTGACGAGTTCTTCAATGGCTTTGCGAATGGTTATGCGGCTAACGGAGTAATGTGCCATCAACTCTTTTTCAGTTGGTAGCGTGTCGCCAATAGTAAATTCATTTGAATCAATGCGGCTTTTCAGCTCAAGCATAACTTTCTTATACAACATAATTAACCTCTCTGAGCCCACTCTTATTGTTTAATGGTACGTTCACCATTGAGTGGCCCCACTGATACCAATCATTTCACTTCATTTTTCGTAATCACACAGCAGACGCTGCAATTTACTTTTTAAAGCAAGCCCAAGAATAGTGTGATGATGACGCAAAATTATCATTCAAAATAGAACAAATCAATGACCTTTTGTTGATCTTGGTCGAAATCATATTTTCTATTACGAATAAAGGTTATCGATATGTCCTATTTGGTGAGCTAAATCTCATTATACATCCTTAATTTGTACCTGATCACGAATTGCTTATCATCTATTTGTTCTATTTAATTTTCAGTAGTAGTTTAAACCTTGTCGAAAGACGGAACACTCTGGAACATATTAATAACAAATTTAAGGATCCTGCCATGTTGAGTGCGATACAACGATTAGGCGGAGCAATGTTTACCCCAGTTTTGCTGTTCCCATTTGTAGGGATATTAGTTGGCTTAACCATTGTTCTTAAAAACCCGATATTTGTTGGCGATTTGGCTGATAAAAACGGACTGTATTATCAAGTGTTACAAGTCATTGAAGAGGGTGGCTGGACTATCTTCCGCAACATGGCGCTTCTATTTGCGGTTGGCTTACCAATCGGCCTAGCGAAAACCGCGCATGCACGAGCGGTGATGGTAGTGATGGTTTCTTATTTAACCTTTAACTATTTTGTTGGAGCGATGGGTGGTTTCTGGGGTGGGTTCTTTAATGTGGACTTCTCTCAACCTATTGGCGGAACGTCGGGTTTAACTGAAATTGCAGGTATCAAGACTATTGATACTGGTATTTTCGGCGCGATCATTATTTCAGGTCTGGTGACTTGGATTCATAACCGCACGTTTGAGAAGCAACTTCCTTCTTACTTAGGCATTTTCCAAGGTGCTTCATACGTTGCGATGATTTCTTTCTTTGCCATGCTGCCAGCGGCGTGGTTAACACTCTATGTATGGCCTTCGATTCAGCATGGCATCTTAGGGTTACAAACCTTTTTTGTTGAATCAGGTGCATTTGGTGTGTGGTTGTTCACTTTCCTTGAGCGCATTCTTATTCCAACAGGTCTGCATCACTTTATTTATACCCCGTTCCAATTTGGCAATGTTGTGACACCTAACGGCATTACTGTGGATTGGTTCACTAACTTAGAAGCGTTTACTCAATCAAGTCAAAGCATGAAAGAGCTGTTCCCGGCTGGTGGCTTCTCTTTACATGGTAACTCGAAAGTCTTTGGTTGTATTGGTATTGCGCTTGCGATGTACCACACCGCGAAACCGGAAAATCGTAAGAAAGTGGCTGCTTTGCTGATTCCTGCAACGTTTACCGCGGTATTGGTCGGTATTACAGAGCCACTTGAGTTTACCTTCCTATTTATTGCGCCTTGGCTATTTGCGATTCACGCGGTACTGGCTGGCACGATGGCAATGGTGATGTATCACTTCGGTGTGGTCGGCAATATGGGTGGTGGTCTGATTGAATTTGTCACCGGTAACTGGATTCCTCTGCTGGGTAACCATACCAGCATGGTGGTGACGCAAATTTCAATTGGTCTTTGTTTTACGGCGATTTACTACGTCACTTTTAAGTACCTCATCGTCAAATTTAATGTGCCAATTGCTGGTCGCGGTGACGCTGAAATGAAGCTGCACAGTAAAGAAGATTTTAATAAAAAGCACGGCATTACCGGTAAAGGGGAGCAAGGTGTTAATCCATTACACATCCAAGCAGTTGAAACAATTGAAGGGCTTGGTGGTGTCGAAAACCTAGAAGATTTAAGCAACTGTGCGACCCGCTTACGCGTCACTGTTTTTAACCCAGATAAAGTCCAGTCAGCAGATTACTTCATGAGTACGGGCGCGGTTAACTTGGTGAAAAACGGTAAGGCGGTGCAGGTGATTATTGGCCTAAGTGTTCCTCAGCTTCGTGAAGAGTGTGAACAGATCGTTAGTGCCTATAAAGAACAAAAAGCGGATGCAGAAGCGCTAACACTCAGTACGGCGAGCTAGCAATGACCGCATGGCTATATAGAAACATCAAGGCTTAAAACGAGATTTAGAGATACAGACATTTTATTTACATCACGATTCAAACACTAATTTATCCGGGCGGAACAACACCGCCCACATTAAACGAGGCTTATTATGAAAACAGAATTCTCAGTAGTTATTGCTGGCGGCGGTTCAACTTTTACTCCTGGTATCGTTATGATGCTGCTTGAAAACCAAGATCGTTTCCCTATCCGTAAATTGAAGTTTTATGACAACTTTGCCTCTCGTCAGGAAACGATTGCAGAAGCATGTAAGATCCTACTTAAAGAGCGTGCTCCGCACATTGAATTCTCGTATACCACCGATCCTGAAGAAGCCTTTACTGACGTTGACTTCTGCATGGCTCATATTCGTGCTGGCCTATACGCAATGCGTGAGCAAGATGAGAAAATTCCACTACGTCATGGTTGCGTCGGTCAAGAAACTTGTGGTGCGGGCGGTATGGCTTATGGCCTTCGTTCTATCCCTGCTGTGATTGAAATGATTGATTACATGGAAAAATACTCGCCAAATGCATGGATGCTAAACTACTCAAACCCTGCAGCGATTGTGGCAGAAGCGTGCCGTGTGATGCGTCCAAACTCAAAAGTGCTTAACATCTGTGATATGCCGATTGGTATCGAAACTCGCATCGCTGAAATTTTGGGTTACGAAGATCGTAAACAGTTCGACATCATGTACTACGGCTTGAACCACTTTGGCTGGTGGAAAGAGTTTAAAGATGCGAAAACGGGTGAAGATCTAATGCCACGCATTAAAGAGTACATCAAAGACAACGGTTACCTGCCACCAAGCGTGTTGAGCGGTGCTCAGCATACTGATGAATCATGGAAAGAAACCTTTATCAAAGTACGTGATGTGTATGCATTGGACCCAGATACCATTCCAAATACATACCTAAAATACTACATGTACCCAGACTATGTGGTTGAGCACTCAAACAAAGAGTTCACTCGTGCTAATGAAGTGATGGAAGGCCGTGAGGCAGAGGTGTTTACTGAGTGCCATCGTATTATTGCCAACGGTACTGCCAGTGATACCACGATCGAAGTGGAAGAGCATGCATCGTACATCGTTGACCTTGCTACGGCGATTGCCTTCAATACCAAAGAGCGCATGCTGCTGATTGTGCCTAACAACGGTGCAATCAGTAACTTTGACCCAACCGCGATGGTGGAGATCCCATGTATTGTTGACAATACCGGTGCTAAACCACTGCAAATTGGTGAAATCCCTGAGTTCCAAAAAGGGATGATGAGCCAACAAGTATCGGTAGAAAAGCTGGTGGTTAAGGCGCACGTTGAGCAATCGAAACAACGCTTATGGCAAGCACTCACACTATCTGCAACGATTCCAAGCGCCAGTGTCGCGAAAGATATTCTAGAAGACCTACTCGAAGCCAACAAAGAGTTTTGGGTGGAAATGAAATAGTCTCGTTGAGTTACCAATGCCCTGCTTAGCAGGGCATTTTTTTCAGGAGTTAACCATGATCTTTGATGCGACAGTCATCGGCTATATTGCGGCAGTTTGCACCACTTGCTCTTTTATTCCTCAAGTCTTTCATATCCTAAAATCGAAAGATACACGCTCAATCTCTTTAGCGATGTACAGCATCTTCGTATTGGGTGTTTTCTTGTGGTTTGTCTATGGCGTGTCGGTACAGGATTGGCCGGTGATTATTGCTAATGCGGTGACATTGATGCTGGCAAGTATCATTTTAACGCTAAAAATTCGCGATTTACTCAAAGCAAAGCTCGCAGTGAAAGGAAATAACGGAGATAAACAATTAGTATGATGTTTAAACAGATCAAAGAGATGCATGCGTCTGCGGTCGGCTTTGGCTGCTGGGCGATTGGCGGAACATGGAATAATGTCGCTGATGATGAGTCAATCCGCGCCATCAAAACCGCGATTGACACCGGTATTAATTTTTTCGATGTTGCCCCAGTTTATGGCAAAGGCCACGCCGAAACCATACTGGGTAGGGCACTGCAAAGCGAACAACGCGACTCAGTCATTATTGCGACCAAGTGTGGCTTGCCATGGTCACAAGATGAGCGTAAGAAAACCCGCAAAGACCTGTCAAAACAGAGCATCTTTAAAGAGATTGATGATTCATTAATGCGTCTGCAGACTGACTATATCGATCTCTATCAAGTGCATTGGCCAGATCCTAATACGCCAATATTTGAAACGGCCGAGGCATTGGCGGAATTGAAGCAGCAAGGCAAAATTCGTCATGTCGGTGTGTCTAACTATTCACTTAATATGTGCCGTGAAATGATGGCGGGTGTTGAGGTCGCAACTTTCCAAGGTTTGTATAACCTACTGGAGCAAAACCCCGACCATTACCATAATATTCCGCTGCAATACCGTGCTCGTGAGGAAGCATTGCCATTTTGCCAACAACACGATATGAAGTATTTACCCTACTCGCCGCTGATGCAGGGGTTGCTAACCGGTACGTTGATGCGCAGCGGTAACTGGGATGAAAACGATGATCGTCGCAATAACCCAAAATTGAACGGTGAAGCATTTGAACCCTACTTTAACTGTGTGGAAGAACTCAAAGTATTAGCGAAAGAGGCCAATATTCCTCTCGCTCATCTAGCGATTCATTGGTTAGTGGCTCAGGATGAGGTTGGTCCGGTGATTGCGGGGGCTCATACATCGCAGCAAGTGCGAGATAACGCGGCCTTTGTACAATCGGCCTCGAGCGTAGAGCTTTTGAAGCGTGCAGAAGAGATTGTTGCGAAGTGGCAACTACAATAATTGCTGGCGTAATGAATGCTGAAAATCCAGTCGCGAGACAACCGGCTCTCGGGGCTGGATGATTAATCTTGAGTATCCGTGCGCAGACGTTTTACAAGGGACTCATGTCATCAATGGCTTAGCTTAATGAGCTAGTGGCCCCTTCTAAATCTAATAAAATCGTGAGCGCTTGTTCTGCGCCGTCGTAACAAATTACTTCGTCACTACTAAAGGCAAGGCATACTTTGGGTCTATCGGGGTGGCCAAAAATTTTACACAGATTGTTGTCATCGAGTTGAACGCAGCGAACACCGGCCGGCTTGCCATCTGGCATGCCTGGAATTGGTGAGCTAATTGATGGTGCAATACAGCATGCGCCACAACCTTTGCCAGATGCTGAAACGCACGGGAACCAATCAGAAACGGCGATAAGATTGTCAGACATGTTTAATACCAAAGAAAATCACAAAAGTTTGTCAGCGGCGACAAAATAGGGGGCGATTCTAGTCCATCGTTGCATGAGTTTCCAGCGCTACTCGAATGTGCGGATAGCCAAGGAAAGACGCGGCCAACGAAAAAGCCCCGATTAAGGGGCTGTTTAGCGTAGCGATGAAGCGGCGTCGTTATCCTCGCATAAAACGGTTATAAACGAAGAGTAAGACGAAAGCGCCTAGCGTTGCGGTAAGAATACTGCCGATATTAACGCCATCCGCTCCACCAAAGCCAAGCAGTCCGCCAAGGAAGCCACCGACAAATGCGCCAGCAATACCGAGCACCATGGTCGCAATCCAACCGCCGCCATCGTCACCGGGCATTAACCATTTTGCCAATGCACCAGCAATTAAGCCTAGAATGATCCACGAAATAATACCCATGAGTTCTCCTTAATTCGTGTGTCTATGACGTATTAAGGATAGAACAGACTGAGTAAAGCGCTTATTTTAGCCGAGGGCTTGCACTTATCGAATGAGAGCGGTATAAATCGCACCCTGTTTTGAATCGAAGTATGGGTCTATGAGCGAACAATTTTGGCAAACAAAAAAACTAGAGCAAATGAGCGATCAAGAGTGGGAAGCGCTTTGTGATGGTTGCGGCAAGTGTTGTCTACATAAACTCATGGATGAAGATACCGATGAAATCTACTACACCAATGTGGCGTGTAGTTGGTTAAATACCAAAACGTGTTCATGTAAAGATTACGCGAATCGTTTTAGCTCTGATGAAGATTGCACCAAGTTGACTCGTGAAGATATCGAAGACTTCGAGTGGCTACCGCACACGTGTGCTTACCGTTTATTGGCACGTAATGAACCGTTGCCAGAATGGCACCCATTGATCACCGGTTCCAAAGCCGCTATGCATAAAGCCGGCGCAAGCGTACGCAACAAAGTGGTGTATGAGATTGAAGTGGTTGATTGGCAAAACCATATTCAAAACTTGCCGGATTGGGCAGCGAAAAAAGTATAATGAAGCACTAAGTATTGTGGCTTGAACACAAATATTGTTTTTTGCTTGAAAAGGCTTACCTCGGTAAGCCTTTTTTGTCTCTATGATATGGCGACTTTTTCCGCAAGAGAGCGGTTTTTATTCTTTAGTCACTGTTCTGATTTAACAATCCAACTACACTTACGTTTAACCGTAGATTGATACGGTAAGAAAGGGATTCTGCTAGGCTTTTGTGGCTAGCGTTCGTAAGTGAGGTATATATGTCATTCCATTTGAGTAAGAAAATTTTTCTTGCTGTGTTTATTAGTTTCTTCTCTTTCTCGGTATTTGCCGAACAAGCTGTCGAAGAGCCCCAATTTTCTAAAACAGAGTTGGCGATTCGATCAATCAACCAAGATATCGTCGACCTTTCCCATAGTTTAGAGTCAGCCTCAGGGGACGAGCGTGACGCTATTCAACTGCAACTATTTCAAAAAAATGAAGAGCTAAGAGCCAAGCTGGCCGCGGCTGTTAGTAGTGGAAGCCTTGATGAAGCTGAGCTTTTAAAGCAAGTCAATATTCAAAAACAGTATGCCAAAGGTGCAACGGCCTATCTGGATAACAAGATAAAGTTAATTAATGAGCAGATTGATAGTGCGAAACCAGAAGATAAACTGGCGTTGCTCAACCACTATCGTGAACTACAACATTACTTAGATTCGGTTTATCAGGCGAGTTGGCAAAATATTTCTTGGCTGAAAAAACTTGGTAAACCCGATCCAAAGTTGGAAGAGTCTCTGCGTGAAGCTACCAGCACTCGCTTGCGTTTGCTCTCAGCATCGGTGGAGTATTTTAACCAGCAACATGAATTTACTACCGCACAGTTGGCAACCAGTCCTGAATCCGAAAAGTCCTCAATTCAACTTAGTCAATTGATCATCAAGCAACGCTTAGATATCGCCACCACGAGTATGCGTGATCTGATTACTATCGGTGATCATCTCGGCATTGAAACTTCTGAATATAAGCGTTTGGCGTTTGAGGTGACGGGTAGCATCACTCACGACTTACTCAATACCCAGGTAATTTTGGCGATCATTACTAACTGGTCAAGCAATGCATTTGATTGGTTGGTCGATAACGCGCCGCAACACCTCTTCCAATTAATGGTGTTTGCGCTGATTTTGTTGATTGCCAAGGGGCTTGCTGGGGTTGCGCGTAAATTGGTGACTCGTACGGTATCATCGAAAAATCTAAAAATGTCGCAGTTGATGCAGGATTTCTTTGTTTCGATGTCCGGTAAGGCGGTCTGGGTGATCGGTATCATGGTCGGTTTGTCGCAGATTGGGCTTAATCTTGCACCGATCTTGACCGGTTTTGGTATCGCAGGTGTGATCATTGGTTTTGCTTTGCAAGATACGCTATCTAACTTCGCTGCTGGTATGATGCTGTTGATTTATCGCCCATTTGACGTGGGGGATTTTGTTTATGCAGGTGGCGTGGATGGTAAGGTGAGCCACATGAGCTTGGTTAATACCACCATTCGTACCTTTGATAACCAAATCATCATTGTGCCAAACAGTAAGATTTGGGGCGACGTGATTAAAAACGTCACTCATGAACGGATCCGTCGTGTCGATATGGTGTTTGGTATTGGTTATAGCGATGACTTACTGCATGCAGAGTCGGTATTAAATGACATCGTCACTTCACATCCGATGGTGTTGCGAGCGCCAGAGCCGATGATCAAAGTGCATACCCTTAATACCTCATCCATCGATTTTATTGTTCGTCCTTGGGTAAAAACCGAAGACTATTGGGATGTATATTGGGATGTGACTAAAGAAGTAAAACTGCGTTTTGATCGTGAAGGTCTCTCGATTCCTTTCCCACAACAAGATGTGCATCTGCATATGGTTGAGAAAAAAGACACGTAAATATGTTGAACGGAAAAATCTTGCCGCTAAAGCTCTTTTGCGAAAAGACTATTTGATGGTAAAAAGAAGCGCCCTGATCAGGCATCAGAGGCGCTTATTAATATTAGCCGTTATTTGATTTGTGTCTTTAGATAGTCACCCAATTCAGAATGATGCATGATTTTAGACACAGGAAGAATTACCTCGGCAGGTCCCCAAGCGAAAATATTCACCGGAGTATGAGTGTGAGTACCTGTACCCCAAACGGTGTTTTGCAGTGTAGCTTGTTCGCGAGCGAGTAAATTGGTGCGGTCATTGTAGGGATAGAAAGCATCAAAATCGTTAATCGCTGGGATCTTTTCATCGGCAAGATATTTGTGGTTGGCTAGGCGATATGGGTTGGGTTTGCTTTTCAGTACATTTGCTGCTTGTTTTGCAGTGATAGGGAATGCACTGTTTGCGTTGACGATATCGGCCAGCCTTTGTGGTGTTTGTTGTGCTTTATCTAGAGCTTGAAACTCACTGATCATGCCATAGTAGCTTTGTTTTTGTTGATAAAGCCCATCGAGTATTTCAAATTGTCCAAAGTTGAAGTTCGGTGCGTAATCGCGATTTTCGAAGGCTTTTCCGCTGCGCTTTTCTGGTTTTGGTAGATTTGCAGATGAGTAGCTAAAGCCAAATGAGCCTGTCTCATGGTCAGCGGTGACGATGATTAGTGTATCATCGCGGCCTTTGGCCCATTGATAAACCGCATTAACGGCGGAATCAAATTTGATCATTTCATGAAGCATTGTACCTGCATCATTGCTATGACCCGCCCAGTCGATTTGTCCACCTTCAACCATCAAGAAAAAACCATCGTCTTCTTTGGATAGTACATCTAAGGCTTTTTCCGTCATTTCTGCTAGCGTCGGTTGGCTGCGTTGAGGATCATTTTTACTTTGGCTGGAGGTGATACCATCATTCATACCTGAGTAAGCAAAAAGGCCGAGTAATTTATTGCCTTGTGCTTGTTCAAGCATTTTTCGGTTAAAGGCGAGGTTATAGCCAGATTGCTGAGCTTCGAGCACTAGATTACGTTCATCCTTACGTTTCGACTTTAAATGAATATCACCTTGAGTGAGTGTCATTAAATCATTATAAGTGGTGCCTTTATCGTTGACCGATTGTGGGATCCAATGACGTAGTCCGCCTGAAAGCATTACATCAACGTCATTCGCTAACATATCCGTTGCGATATCATTTTCTAATGAGCGGTGTGGTTGGTGTGCAGCGAATGCGGCTGGCGTCGCGTGCGTTAGGCGGGTGTCGGAAACAAGGCCTGTCGCTTTACCGAGTTTTTTCGCTTTTTCGAGAATGGTTTCAATATGGTTGCCTTGTGCATTAACACCAATGACTTCTGAAGCGGTGAATTGCCCCGTCGCGAGCATCGTTGCTGAGCACGCTGAATCTACCACGATCGCATCTTGTGGGTGGGTTAGCGAGGAGCCGATAACACCTTCATCAGCAAGTTTGAATAGTGCAGTAGTTCTATTTTGATAAATAGAGTTCGGTGCTTGCGTTGCATAGGTTTCAAGCAGACCAACTTGTTGCGGCCCCATGCCATCACCAATCATTAAAATTACATTTTTGATTTCTGCGGCAGTTGTATTAAAAGAAAGTGAAGATGCAATGAGCGCAGTTGTAACAGTCGGTGTCAGTAAGTACTTCATTTTTATTCCTTATAAATAATACCCTTATTGAGACCGAGCTACTTAATCATGCTGATATTGCACTTTTGTGGCTGAAGTAAAATCTTCATTAATGTTTCATGCAGCATGTTTAGCGGCAGTATGCAGGTGATTACCAGCAAGATCATGGCGACTTAAATCTTAATCGATGACACGAGTATAAAAAAAGCCCACAGAGTGGGCTTTGATATTAGGGAAGGAGAATCGGGTCGTTACGCGCTTGGAATGACGTTATTGAAGTCGATTCGAGCTTGTTGTGATAACTCAGAAGCTTGCTGCTTATACTCTTTCGCTTTGGCGATATTATCTAATGCGTGTTGCAGATCATCTTGCAGCTCTTGTGGCAAGTTATGGTCGGCGTAGTTTTCATCCAGACTATGCTCTAAAGCAAAGGCGCGAATGCGTTTACGCACATGCATCAGTTGAGTCATGGCAAGGCGCTCAGCTTCTGCCGCTTCTTGCGCAGTATCACGCGCCTTTTCGAAACGAGCTAGTGCCATACCTTCTGAAGACCATGGATCGACATCTGGCAGCTCTTCAATATTAATGGTGGATTCCACGTAGTCTTCTTGATGACGCAGATCGAGTTTAGTCGCACGTACAGCAGAAACCATCAACATCACCGATATACCTAGTAGCGGTAACCCCCCCACGATCGCGGCTGTTTGTAAGGTGCTTAGACCACCCATAAACATCAGTACCGTTGGGAGGAATGAGAGGGTAAATGCCCAGAACATACGGTTCCAACGCATGGGTTCTTCAGTGACATTGTTTTGCACCACCGAGGCTAAGATGTAAGAGATCGAGTCAAAAGTCGTGGCGGTAAAAATAATACACAACAAGGTGAATACAGCAATGACCAACGTACCCATTGGCAGCATCTCTAGCATGGAGAAGATCGCTTTGGTTGCGCCTTCGGTATTGAGGATGCCAACGATATCCAGTTCACCAGAAAGTTGTAGCGATAAGCCGTAGTTACCTAAAATCATAAAGAATAGGAAGCAGCCTAAAGAGCCAAAGAAAATAGCGCCTGACACCATTTCTTTGATTGTTCGTCCTCGCGAAATACGGGCGACAAATAGCCCCATACTTGGTGCAAAAACAAGCCACCATGCCCAGTAGAAGATAGTCCAATCTTGCGGGAAATGAGTATCTTCAAACGAGCCGTAGCCACCGAATGGCTCTGCCCAAGTCGCCATCACAAAGAAGTTAGATAGCATACGACCAAGAGAGTCGAGACCGGTTTCCAACATGAAAATCGTTGGGCCAGCAACGAGTACAAAGGCCAATAGGCCCATCGCTCCCCAAAAATTCACGTTACTGAGGAATTTAATCCCTTTTTCTAAACCCGCGTAAGATGAGTAGGCAAAAATAGCGGTACACACCAGCAGTACGAGGACTTGGCTTAGGGTATTTTTGGGAACGCCGAACAAATAGTGCAGACCTTCACCAATCAATGGTGCAGCAAGACCTAAGCTGGTCGCAGCTCCTCCAAGCAAACCGAAGATGAACAACACATCGACAATTTTACCCATAGGGCCTTTACTGCGCTCTTCGCCAAGAACAGGCATGAGAGCACTTGAAACTTTAAGAACAGGTTGCTTGCGCACATAGAAGAAGTAAGCAATAGGTAGGGCTGGAATCATATAAATGGCCCATGCAATCGGTCCCCAATGGAATATGCCGTAAGTGGCCGCCCAACGCACTGCTTCTTCGCTGCCTGGTTCAAGTTGGAAAGGGGGAGATTGGTAGTAATAAGCCCATTCAATACAGCCCCAGTAAAGAATACTGGCACCGATACCACCACAAAATAACATCGCTGCCCAAGACATGGTGGAGAATTCGGGTTTTTCGTCAGCGTCCCCAAGCTTTATCTGCCCCATGTCACTAAAAATAACGTAAACCATGAAGAAGAATGCCCCGAGTCCGAGGGCGAGATAAAGAAAACCGAGTTTATCGGTCATAAAGGTCTTAGCGATTGCTATCCAATCTGCTCCTTGTTCCGGAAACAAAATCAAAGGAATAACAATCATGAGTAGCAAAGTGATAGCGCCGAAGAAGGTTGGCTTATCAATAAGAGAAAAGTCAGGTTTCACAGTATGCTTCGTCCATAAAGGTCTGTAGTAAAACCATTATGGAGGGGACTGTTGCATACTGACAAATTACAAATTTTTACCGTTACGACCAAATGATATCAATCTAGGTGAATATCTGTTTTTAGTTTGTTTAAGCGAGCATTAGAAGTAAACCACCTACTGTTGCCGCAGCGGAAAGAAATTGCCCCGCAGAATAGGAGTCATCGTCTTCTTCTTTGATGGTATCTGGGTGATCCATACCAAGAGCACCAGCGGCAAAAGATTCGACTTTATCGCCTACGGTTTTCTCTGGAGCACTCTCTTTTTCAATCTCTTTTAATGCCGCTAACAGGGCTTTACCTTCATCGGAAAGCGTGACTTTATTTTGTTCTACTTTTAGTGGTGCAGAACTGGTGGTCACATCTGCCGTTTTCGCTTGAGGTTTGACTTGCTGGGTTGGTGTCAGCTTTGCTGGCTCCATGCCTACCGGTGTCATAAATGTCTCCTATCACAGTCCTCAATCATTATATCGACCAAGATGAATAAAACTTGTGGGAAATATTCGTCGGAGCGATAACTTTTTTGTGAGCAAAAAACGCGCCAACTTAGTTGTGCCTGTGGTGTAGGCATTTGTAGATATCAATATGTACTGTGGAACGCTATTTTGGCAAGAGGACTATGTGTAATAGAACAATGTATATGAGAACTATGTATAAGAGAATGATGTTTAAGAGTAGCTGATTAAGAGAATTCTAAGCCCGACTAGGTCCGATATGAGACCCAAGTAAGGCTTAGAAGAGACGTATCCCTCTATGATTTTGAGCCGCTTATTGTGAGACTGCTTTACGATAAACACGGATCATAAAGTCCGCTTCACAATCAAAGTGCGGTGCGGTTTTCAGTAACTCGCGCAATTCGTCGCTGGCTTTCCACGCAAACGGTGTCATTTGCAACAAATCAAAGCCATCACCTTGAGCTAAGTTCATCACATAGTTGAGCTTTTGTTCATGCTCAAGCGTGAAGCCTTCCAATTGCTCTGGCTCTTCGTTGTGCAGACGGATCTCTTGATAGATGTGTTCGCGTAACTGGTAGAGGTGACGGCCAGCAGGGGTTACCGTAATCACGACGCCATTTTCTTTTAGAGTGCGAGCCATTTCTTCGGCTTTGCATGGCGCATAGATGCGCAAAATCGCATTTAAGCTCTCATCGGCAAAAGGAAGGCGATGACTTGAAGCGACAGTGAACTGACAGTTCGGGTAGCGTTTTGCCGCAAAACGAATCGCGATTTTTGAAATATCCAAACCAAAAACATTAGCATCATTCGATTGTGTTTTGAGTGCCGTAGCGACTTCATCGGTGTAGTAACCTTCACCACAACCGATATCCAGCAGTTGATGTTCGCTATCCACAAGATACTGTGCGCACAGTTGTGCAACAGCTTGCTTCATCGGTTGGTAATAGTCTTTTTCTAAGAAACGGCGGCGCGCTTGCATCATCTCTTTATTGTCGCCTGGATCTTTCGAGCGTTTGTGCTGCACGGGCATCAAATTGACATAACCTTCTTTGGCAAGATCAAAACCGTGGTTGTTAGCACAACGGTAAGTTCGTTCAGCAAAAGCAAGCGGTAGGTGGCAGAGAGGACATTGATAAGACATATAGAGCTCAACAGATGAAGTTAGGCGGCAGAGTCTAGCAAGAAAGCGTCGCAGGCAAAAGCTTTGGCCAACGGGATTTTTTGCCAATAGAACAAAAGAGCCAGCATGATCGCTGGCTCTTGGAAAATGACACTGTATTGCCTGAGGGCAGGGAGACGTTTAAGCTGAGATGATGGTGCTTAGCTCGTGTGTTTCGTTCGGCTGGAGTGTGATGCCATCGTCAATGGTCGGTGCGTGAATAGTCGATTCAACACAGAACATAGTTTTGTAGCCATCGTTTTCCATATCTGCCATATCGGTCGCCACTTCAATCCACGGATTCCATAATACCGCCGAGTTATGACCGCTATTGGTAATATGCAAAGTGCGGTCAAGCACCTTATCTTCGACGTTGATGACGGCTTCAGGTTGGGTGTAAACGCGGTCAATACCCGCAGTCAGCTCGAGTGTGTCGCCACCTTGGCACACTTTGTTGTCTTGTAGGCCATCAATGTATTCAGCACCCATACCTGTCGCTTGCATTTGCGTGATTTCGCTGATGTTAAGGTAAGTATGTAACGCACCTGAGAAGGTCCAAGCGTGATCGTCGATGTTACGTACTTTAAGCGTCACTTTGAGCTCATCGCCTACTTCCATCACTAAACGTAAATCGAATAGGTGAGGCCAAATGCTGAGAGTGTCTTCGCTTGGGAATAACGCCAACTCAACAATCACACCATGCTCATTCTCACGGTGTTCGACTAATTCCCACTCTTTGCTACGCGCAAAACCATGAGCAGGGTTAGCAATACGACCAAACCAAGGCCAGCAGACTGGAATACCGCCACGCAGTGCCTTTTCGCCATCAAAAATTGCCGCTTTGCTCATCCAAATAAGATCTTCTTGACCCATTGGTTGATAAGACACGACATGACCGCCCAGTAGTGAGATACCAGCCACGGCTTTGTCATGCATGACACGCACAATTTTTACTTCGCCATGCTGAACGATAGTGACGTTGTCAGAGAGAACTGCGATTGCAGGCAATTGAGACAAGTTCATAAATGAGTCCTCGAATTTGAAAATTAGATTCTGTTGGCCATTGTGGTGTAAAGCGATGAGAGATGAAAAGCCAATAGGACATAATTTCGATAAAAGTCAGTGTTTTAAATGAAATTTACTACTTTTTAGATACTAAAAAGGCGACTCAAGAGCCGCCTTTTTTCACGATTTTCTCAAAGAAAAGTTCGCTAATTGCTATCTAAGAAATTACTTAGAGATGTGTGCAATTAGGTCTAGAACTTTGTTTGAGTAACCGATTTCGTTGTCGTACCAAGATACAACTTTAACGAAGTTATCAGTTAGAGCGATACCAGCTTTAGCATCGAATACTGAAGTTTGAACTTCGCCAATGAAGTCTTGAGAAACAACTTGGTCTTCAGTGTAGCCTAGAACGCCTTTTAGTTCGCCTTCTGATGCTGCTTTCATTGCTGCACAGATAGTTTCGTAAGATGCGCCTTTCTCTAGGTTAACAGTTAGGTCAACTACAGAAACGTTAGCAGTTGGTACGCGGAAAGCCATACCAGTTAGTTTGCCGTTTAGCTCAGGAAGAACAACGCCTACTGCTTTAGCAGCACCAGTTGATGATGGGATGATGTTCTGAGAAGCACCACGACCACCGCGCCAGTCTTTAGCTGAAGGACCGTCTACAGTTTTTTGAGTTGCTGTAGTAGCGTGTACAGTTGTCATAAGACCTGAAACGATACCGAAGTTGTCGTTTAGAACTTTAGCGATAGGCGCTAGACAGTTAGTAGTACAAGAAGCGTTAGAAACGATGTCTTGGCCTGCGTAAGTTGAATCGTTTACGCCCATAACGAACATTGGAGTTGCGTCTTTAGATGGACCAGTAAGAACAACTTTCTTCGCGCCAGCTGTGATGTGCTTACGTGCTGTTGCGTCGTCTAGGAATAGACCAGTAGCTTCTGCTACTACGTCAACACCGATTGCATCCCATTTTAGATCTTCAGGGTTGCGCTCTGCAGTTACACGTACAGTTTTACCGTTAACGATTAGGTTACCGTCTACAACTTCAACAGTACCGTTGAAACGGCCGTGAGTTGAGTCGTATTTCAGCATGTATGCCATGTATTCTACGTCGATAAGGTCGTTAATACCTACAACTTCGATGTCGTTGCGCTCTTGCGCTGCACGGAATACGAATCGACCGATACGGCCAAAACCGTTAATACCTACTTTGATAGTCATTATAGCTGCTCCACAACTTAATTTCTGATTAAAGATAACTGGTAGTAAAATTACAGAATCCAGTAAATGTCTGCAAGAGATAATCGGACTTAACTTGTTTAATGTCAAAAAAAAGCGACGCTTTTTTTCACAATTAGTCGCAAATGGTTATCTTTTATACGGATATTTACTTTTTTCAGCTGCCAGTTGACATAAAATGGTCGCATGACTAAATCTTAGCCAGCTGTTGGACTACTCTATCACGGTGAGAAAGTATGTGCTACAAAAGGTCTGTAAAGGTAAATTTTTAGCGATAATCTAGGTAAAATTAGATTACTAAACAAAGGAGTAAGCGAATGAAAAGAGAAATTGAAAAGGTTTCAAAGCCAGATGAATACTGGCGCGATCGCTTGTCTGATGAGGAGTTTCGAGTTTGTCGAGAGCAGGGGACTGAAGCCCCTTTTAGTGGCAAGTTGTTACACAACCGAGAAAGTGGGGTTTATTTCTGCACGTGTTGCCAAGCGCCACTCTTTCAATCGGATAATAAGTTCGACTCAGGATGTGGTTGGCCAAGTTTTGATGCCCCGATTGACGACCAAGCGATCCGTTATTTACAAGACTTGAGTCACGGAATGGTTCGTTCTGAGATCCGCTGCGCCCGTTGCGATAGTCATTTAGGTCACGTTTTTCCCGATGGTCCACCAACGACAGGAGAGCGCTTCTGTGTTAATTCTGTGTCGTTAATTTTCAACAATCAACAAAAAAGCGGTGATTAAATCACCGCGGTTTGTTTGAATCTTTCAGGTAGGATTAATGGCGAATCGTATCCAGTGCCATTAATGAAACTAAAATTGTGGGATAAGAGTGGTGCGATATGCGCCATCGCCGATTGCATCGTAGACACTCTCTGCGATGTTATCCAACTGTTCATATTTCTCTGCACTGAACCCATACATAAGCTGTCGATTGCTCACTGATGCGGTTTGGACATCGAACTGGTTAGCGACTTGTGCCCATATATAAGCTAACTCTTTGCGATTTTGCTGAAAGTTAATACTGGCGAGTGATTTCACCGCGTCGATATTGGTTTTCTTGCCGTCGGCGAGTTCAAGAGAACGATTGAGTAAATACAGTGTTTTTTCTGCATCGCGGCTGGTATAGAAGGTTGCTAGAGCATATTGCATCTCGGCACTTTCTAATGCTTGAGAACCTTCCATTTGTAAGAATCCACGTCGTGCCTGTTCATCACCTTCTTGGCTCCAAAGGAAATAGAGCGCTTGAGGTGAGGTAGATAGCTTCAATTCGCTTACCACTCGCGCTTGTTCGTCATTGACGTGCATCTGCGAAGTAAAGCGTTTCTCTTTGCGATTGTTTTGATCGATCGGTTGGATCTGTGCCGCTAAGGTTAGGCATTTTTCATATTCGGCGAGAATATGATACTCGCGAATTTTGTTGATATCCGAGGGGTCTTTAAGTACTTCAAAGCGATGCCAAACTAAGTCAGTACGTGGTACACGACATTGCCCATCATCCATGTTGAGTAGTTCACAGCGGAGTGCAGGGTTTTCTGCACAAAGTTGCTCGGTATTTTTTCGTCCTTCAAAACATCCGCTGAGGAGAAAACCTAAGCCAATGGTGGTTGCCAACTTGAGTCTATTCATAATTTTAATGCTTGTGATCAGATACGCTTATTCTGGGTTCTTGTCTTGACTCATATAGCGAGCCAGTTATGTTTTGCTCATAACGATGATAAGAAGGATAACTCATGGACGCAGAGCAGTTAGTCAATGCCATAACGCCTGATGCTTACCAACGCTTACTTTTTGCCGTTGAGACAGGCAAGTGGCCAGAAGGAACCGTACTTTCTCAACAACAACGTGATTCGTGTATGCAAGCCGTCATGCTCTATCAAGCTAAGCACAATGAAGAAGCTCAGCATATGACGGTTGCTCAGGGGGGGGAAATTAGCTTTAAATCCAAAACGGAGTTGAAAAAGCAATTTCAAAAACAACAATCCGATATTGTTCGTGTTAACCCTAATGACAGTGAATAACGTCAAGTTGTCGATAATAAAAAGGTAGATGCACAATCATCTACCTTTTTTGTTTAATTATCCGCAGCACTTCTTAAATTTTTTACCGCTGCCACAAATGCATGGATCATTTCGCCCCACTTTGAGACTTTTGATTGGTTGTGACAATCTTTCATCTTGTGGCTCGGCAGCTTGTTCGGCATATTCCCCATCAATGTAGTACCAAAGATCGTTTTCACGTACAAAGCGTGAACGTTCCTCAAGGCAAAACTCGTCGTCTTCTTGTTCAAAATAAGCTTGGAATGTAACAAAACCTTCGTCGCGATTTTGACCATCTTCACTGCCAAGTACATCGAGTGAGAGCCAGTTGCTGTTTACTGAGTCTGCGATGGCGTCACGCTGTGCTTCGGCTTCGCAACTTGGGTGATAGGTTGCGACGACAAAATCAACCAAACCTTTTACGTGTGCACTGTAACGAGCGCGCATCAGTTGCTCTGGCGTTTTAGCTTGGTGATGATCAAGGTGAACAGGTTGGCAACACTGTTCGTAATTCGTTGGGTTACCGCAAGGACAATGACTCATACGAGCACCATTAGTTAAGCTGAAATTGGCGCTAGTGTATTGAGCCACTCGCTGAGAGTAAAGCGCTACTGCACTTCAACCAGTTCTGCTGTCCAGCGTATTGATTCTTGATAAGCTTTGGCAACGGCTTGGTCACTGAGTTTGAGTTTAAAACTAATGCTGGTGGCTTTATCCCATTGCGCTTTTTCGTAAGCACTGACCAACATTAATAGCCCGCCTAACACGCCGCGTTTTTCGATCAGTGCTTGAAAGATCGCATCGTCGATCGGCACGTCATTAAGAATATCTTCTAACGGGCGATCGAGTAATGAATCGAGTAGTGAAAACATGCCGGTTAAAAACGCATGGCTCTTCTTAGGTGTCTTACTCAACCGCATTTGCTGGCTTAACAGTTGACAAAATTTCGCGCGCTGAATTGACAAGGTATAAAGATGATCCGGTTTACCTTCTTGCGTGGCCGAAAGGGCGACGAGAGAGATAAATTTGCGCAGTCGGTCTTCACCGAGGTAAATCAGCGCTTGCTTGAAGGAGTGGATCTTGTTGCTGACCATGGCCGACGCGTTGACGTAGCGCAGCAATTTGTACGATAAGGTGACGTCTTTGGAAACCAAATGCTCCAACACTTTGAAATCCAGCTGATCTTTAGATATTTCAGTGATCAGTTCAATCACCGTCATAAACGATGGCTCTAAAGCTTTTTTTTGTACCATTTCAGGCTTGGCAAAAAAGTAACCTTGAAAGTAAACAAAGCCCGCTTGCACTGCTTGTTGGTATTCTTGGTGTGTTTCGATTTTTTCAGCGAGAAATTCGATGTTGTACTTATTTAAGCTATCAATATAGATCTTGGCTTTTTCAATCGGCACTGATCGAATATCGAATTTGATTATTGAGATGTAAGGCAGAAACTCGCGCCATTCTTTATTGGGAATAAAATCATCCAACGCTAGGGTATAGCCTTGTTGATGTAGCGAACGTACTGCCGCCAACAACTCGGGTGTTGGCTGGCAATCTTCAAGGATTTCAATCACCATATTCTCGGCGGAGAACAGGCTAGGTAGCTGCTTGATTAAACTGGCATAGGGAAAATTGATAAAGCCGAGTTTGTCACCCAAAGTTTCATTATGGGTGGTCAGCATATGATCAGACAATAAACGACTGGTCGCCAGTTCGGGATCGATATTAGGGAAAGTGTTGCTTGGACCATCTCGGAACAATAGCTCGTAACCGATGGTTTGTTTTTCCTTATCTAATATCGGTTGGCGTGCAAAATAAGAATACTTCAAGAGAGACATCAACCTAATTTCTGTTTGCGTCAATATTAGGGATGTCGTGCGGTTTTTGCTATGAACTAGTTCAAACTAACACTCTTTATTGAGAAAAGGGCGCGTTTCTAATATCAAATTTTCCGTGTCACAGCACAAAATTGAACCTTGTTCGTACCAATCACCCAGTACAATGCGAGTCATCGATTGGTTATTGCTGCTCGTAAAGTGATGCGTATTTGGGCGATGGGTGTGGCCGTGAATCATCAAATCGACACCATGTGCGATCATGACATCTTCCACTTCGCTTTGGGTGACATCCATGATAGTCAGTGATTTTGACTTCTTGGTATCACGTGCGCCTTGTTGAATTTTACCGACGATTTTACGTTTTAGCGCCATAGGAAGACGGTTGAATACCCACTGCAGCCAAGGTTGATTCACTTTGGCACGAAATGCCAAGTATTGGGTATCTTCGGTACAGAGCGTATCACCGTGCAAAATCACCGCTTTTCGCCCGTACAGATCGATCACCGTTTCATCACCCAGTAACGTAACACCCGTTTGCTTGGCAAAGCGCTGACCGACAAGAAAGTCACGATTACCTTTGACAAAAAAGCAAGGCACGCCGTGATTGGTGAGCTGTTTGAATTCAGCGCGAATTTGCTGAGCAAACTCACTGCAGTCATCATCACCTATCCAAAAATCAAACAGATCCCCCAACACATACAGCGCATCAGCATGAATGGCTTCGTTACGCATAAACTGGGTAAAACAGTGATTGATCTCGGTCGTGTTTGGCGATAGATGTAGATCGGAGATAAAGAGAGTAGTCATGATACCTATAGAGCTGAATAAAAAGGGCGCCAAAGCGCCCTTTATTGACGATTATGCTTCGATAGTCGTGCCAGTGATAACCACGTCTTCTAGTGGTACATCTTGGTGCATACCGTAAGAGCCAGTGCTCACACCTTTGATTTGGTCTACTACGTCCATGCCTTCTACTACTTCAGCAAATACACAGTAACCCCAACCGTCTAGGCTTTCGCTACGGAAATCTAGGAAAGTGTTGTTGCTCACGTTGATGAAGAACTGAGAGCTTGCTGAATGCGGTTCCATGGTACGAGCCATCGCTAGCGTACCTACTTTGTTGCTTAGGCCGTTGTTAGCTTCGTTTTTGATTGTTGCACGAGTCGCCTTTTCGCGTAGGCCAGACTCCATGCCACCACCTTGAATCATGAAACCATCGATAACACGGTGGAATAGCGTGTTGTCGTAAAAACCATCACGGCAGTACTGTAGGAAGTTTGCGCTTGTTTCTGGAGCGTTCTCAGTGTCTAGCTTAACTTTGATGTCACCAAAATTAGTGTGAAGGGTGATCATGATTGTATCCTTAACCGATGTTTTTTGATTTGAGCTGAAGATTCTATCTTAACTTTTCAGACATTAATACGTGAAAAGAAGGGGTTCACACATCAGTATAGGCGCTAATGATGGCTTTTTAACCGTTTGAGGGATTACCTAATCAAGTGTGAATTGATATACTGAACCACTATTTTGTTTCACCCAGATAAAGCATAGAGATCATGTTAAAAATATATAACACACTCACAAGACAGAAAGAGGAATTCAAACCAATCAATGCTGGCAAAATCGGCATGTATGTCTGTGGGGTAACCATTTACGATCTCTGTCATATCGGTCATGGCCGCACGTTCGTTTCATTTGACGTGGTTTCACGCTACTTGCGTTACCTTGGTTACGATTTGACTTTCGTTCGTAATATCACGGATATCGATGACAAGATCATCAAGCGCGCAAATGAAAATGGCGAAAGCTGTGAGTCACTGACTGAGCGTTTAATCGGTGAAATGCACGCAGACTTTGACGCGCTGAATATGAAGCGTCCAGATATTGAGCCGCGTGCAACAGAATTTATTCCAGAAATCATTGCATTGGTTGAGAAGCTGATCGAACGCGGTTTTGCTTATGTGGCAAGTAACGGCGACGTGATGTTTGAAGTGAGCAAGTTCGATGAGTACGGCAAGCTATCTAAGCAAGATCTTGATCAGCTGCAAGCTGGTGCGCGTGTTGATATCGAATCAGCTAAACGTAGCCCGCTAGACTTCGTGCTATGGAAAATGTCTAAGCCTGGTGAGCCGACATGGGAATCACCATGGGGCGCAGGTCGTCCGGGTTGGCACATCGAATGTTCAGCAATGAACTCGGCGATTCTAGGTAACCATTTCGACATTCACGGTGGTGGCTCTGATCTACAGTTCCCACACCACGAAAATGAAATCGCTCAATCGTGCTGCGCACATAACACCCAGTATGTGAATACTTGGATGCACAGCGGCATGGTGATGGTTGATAAAGAGAAAATGTCTAAATCGCTAGGCAACTTCTTCACTATTCGTGATGTGCTTGGTCATTACGACGCAGAAACCGTGCGTTACTTCTTGATGTCAGGTCACTACCGTAGCCAGCTAAACTATAGCGAAGAAAACCTCAATCAAGCACGTGCTTCACTTGAGCGTCTATACACCTCATTACGTGGTCTCGATTTGTCAGTTGAAGCGGCGGGTGGTGATGAGTACCAAGCACGCTTTAATGACGCGATGAACGATGACTTCAACACACCAGAAGCTTACTCAGTACTGTTTGATATCGCGCGTGAAATCAACCGTCTTAAAGCAGAAAACATTGAGCAAGCAAGCGCTCTAGGCGTTGTTATGCGCCAAATGGCGGAAGTGATTGGTATTCTCCATCAAGATGCAGAAGCTTTCCTAAAAGGTGATGCGGGTAACGATGATGAAGTGGCTGAAATTGAAGCATTGATCAAGCTACGTAACGACTCACGCGCATCGAAAGATTGGGCTAACGCGGATTTAGCGCGTGATAAGCTTAACGAGATGGGTATTGAGTTGGAAGATGGCGCAGAGGGCACAACCTGGCGTCGTAAATAATATCCACTTCAATTTAGTGAGTGGGTGTATAAATAATTTTAAGGGGCTGAGCTGTCAGCCCTTTTTTCTATCCGATTTGTCTATTCTATAGGATATTTTTCGTGGCTCAGATGTACTTCTATTACTCGGCAATGAATGCGGGTAAATCTACGACGCTTCTTCAATCTTCATTTAATTACCAAGAGCGTGGCATGAACCCGGTGATTTTTACTGCGGCATTAGATGATCGTTACGGTATTGGTAAGGTGAGTTCGCGCATTGGTTTGCAGTCAGATGCTTTTTTATTCAAACCAGAAACGGATTTGTTTAAGGCGATTGAAACGCTTAATAGCGAAGAAAAACGTCACTGTATTTTGATTGATGAATGTCAGTTCTTATCGAAAGAGCAGGTATATCAGCTAACGGAAGTGGTCGATAAACTGCATATTCCTGTTTTATGCTACGGCCTGCGTACTGATTTTTTGGGTGAGCTATTTGAAGGTAGTAAGTATCTACTATCGTGGGCAGATAAGCTGGTAGAGCTTAAAACTATTTGTCATTGTGGTCGTAAAGCAAACATGGTGATTCGTACAGATGAGCATGGCAACGCGATTGCTCAAGGTGATCAAGTGGCGATTGGTGGTAATGACCGTTATGTTTCGGTTTGCCGTCAGCACTATAAAGAAGCATTAGGTCAGTAAGATCTTTTCGCACAAAAACAAAAAACGGAGCCACTGGCTCCGTTTTTTGTTGTATTCGTAAATCTAAAGATTAACGAGCACGGAAGACGATGCGGCCTTTAGATAGGTCGTATGGAGTCATCTCTACAGTTACTTTGTCACCAGTAAGAATACGGATGTAGTTCTTACGCATTTTACCAGAGATGTGAGCAGTAACTACGTGACCGTTTTCTAACTCAACACGGAACATTGTGTTTGGAAGAGTATCAAGGACTGTACCTTGCAACTCAATTACGTCTTCTTTAGCCATTTATTCCTCTTTTTCAAATGGACAATTTCAACCGGCTTAGTCGTACCGATAAAAATGAATTAAGTAAAGTTGGGGCGTATTCTACCCCTGCCAAGTCTGATTTACTAGCCTTTGATGAGGTTGAAAGCGGACTTTGTAATTCATGGCCGGGCATTCATCGATTTGATACCCCAGATAAAGCCACTGTTTTCCTTGGTTACGACAATAATCAATTTGCAATAATACTCCCAAAGTACCCAGTGAAATTTCGCAGTGTGGGTCAAAAAAAGTATAGAACGCGCTGGCGCTGTTACTGAGAATGTCGGTCACTGCAATGCCAATCAACCGACCATTATCATAGATGTGTAGATACTGAGTGTTCAGCCAAGTGCAATGAGAGAACTGAGCGAAGCTATCACGATTCGCTGGATACATACTGCCGTTACGATGACGAACTTCAATGTATCGGTTGTAGAGTTCGAACCACTCATTGTCCAGTTCTTCTTTCAATTGATAAGTGATGGTTTTGGCTTTCGCCAATAACCGCTTTTGACTGCGCGATGGTTCAAAATTCGGTACTGAGATACGAATAGGTTGGCAGGCTGAGCATAATTCACAGTGCGGTTTATAAATGGTATCGCCGCTGCGACGAAATCCATTCGCGAGTAAAACTTCGTAGTTCGATGAACTATGCAATGCCGGTTCTAGCGCTACAGCAACGCGCTCCTGTCGATTAGGTAAGTAGCTACATGGGTGGTTATCGGTCAGACCAATACGAATTTGCTGCAAGTCAGAACTCATCTCATATCTCAGCGGGTAAATGAAGCCATTGTGGTTGAAAGCAATGCTCGTCAAGAGCTTGATATCTTAAGGATAGCAGGCTTTGAATAAAGCTTTCGCGTTCTAATTCAAATGCGCCCAAAGATTGAGTGTGCTCGTTCAAAACTTGGCAATCAATTAATTGCCCACCGTGTTGGTAGAAATGGGAGCAGAAATACCACAAGGCGATTTTTGATGCATTGCTCTCGAGGCTAAACATCGATTCGCCACAAAATAGCTGGCCAATAGAAAGGCCATACAAGCCCCCAATCAAACGGTTCTCTTGCCATACCTCGACAGAGTGGCATCGGCCTTGTTGTGCTAATTGCTTATAGGCTCGACGCATATCTTCATTGAGCCAAGTCTCTTCAGCGCTTCTCATTGCCGCGCATTGGTCTATCACTTGCTCTGTCGCATGATTGATACTGACGCGATATTGATGCTTACGCTGAAATTTTTTTAAACTTTTCGAGGGTTTAAAAATATCAGGCTTGAACACCGCTCGTGGGGAAGGGCTCCACCATAAAATCGGCTCATCCGGGCCATACCATGGAAAGATACCATTGTGGTAAGCTGTTAATAAGCGAGCGGCCGACAGATCACCGCCAAATGCCAATAAGCCGTTGGGATCATCCAATGCGTCAAATGGCGACGGGAAGCTCAAGTCGTTAGGGTCGAGTTCTGTCAGATAAATAGCCATCAAGAGGTGTTCAGTATGATGAAGAAGTGGGTATGGATATTATTGATTTTTCCTCTGTTTGCCAATGCCGCATATCAAAGGAATGTGGCTCGTCCGGTGAATGAGGTCGTTTTCGGTAAAATAGATTCCGTCCGCTATATCACTCAACAAGAGATTGTTGAGTCAAAAAGTAATGGTTGGGAAACACTATTAGGTGCCGTGGTCGGCGGGTTGGTCGGTAACCAATTTGGTGGCGGTTCAGGCAAAGAAGTCGCGACGGCTGTGGGGGCGGTCGCTGGGGCAAGTGTCGCGCGTAACCGTGCAAATCAGAGCTACAGCATCGAATATCGTTTGGTGGAATTGCTTATTTTGACCGACGATAAACGGCTGATTAACGTGATTCAAGATGTCGATAGTTCAATGATTTTTCAACGTAACGATCCAGTTAGGATTCTTTACTTCAATGATGGCGTCAGAGTGGATAAAGAGTTCTAATTAATTGAACCTGAGCGGCATAAACGGATGATTTTTCCTGCGGTTAAAACGGGATTTACTCTGGTTTTAACCGCGGTTTTTCGTTAGGCTGCCAGTACGAAGAATTTTTCATCACCCTAAGGATGCTGGGTGAGCAAGGAATAGTAGTCTCAAATGGAAAGCCTTACATTACAACCAATCAATAAAGTCGATGGTGAGGTCAACTTACCAGGTTCTAAAAGTGTTTCAAATCGCGCTTTACTGCTTGCGGCTCTTGCGCAGGGAACCACTCGTTTAACGAATTTGCTAGACAGCGATGATATTCGCCACATGCTCAATGCGTTAACTTCGTTAGGGGTTAACTATCGTTTATCCGACGATAAAACGGTGTGTGAAGTCGATGGTCTGGGCGGTGCGTTTACAGGAGCAAGGGATAACGCTACCCAAGCGTTAGAGCTTTTCTTAGGCAATGCCGGTACAGCGATGCGTCCACTCGCGGCCGCCCTTTGTTTGGGCTCTGGTGAGTATGTACTGACTGGCGAGCCACGCATGAAAGAGCGTCCAATCGGCCACTTAGTCGATGCGTTGCGCCAAGCCGGCGCTGAAATTAGCTATCTTGAGAACGAAAATTACCCACCCATCAAGATTGTTGGCTGCGGTTTAAATGGCGGCAGCGTTGAAATTGATGGTTCAATTTCAAGCCAGTTTCTCACTGCGTTTTTGATGTCAGCACCACTGGCCAAAGACGATGTTGTTATCAACATTGTCGGTGATTTGGTGTCGAAACCTTATATCGATATTACCTTGCATATCATGGCTCAGTTTGGTATTGAAGTTGAAAACCGCAATTATCAACAATTCGCCATTAAAGCGGGTCAACAATACGTTTCTCCAGGTGACTTTTTAGTCGAAGGTGATGCTTCTTCTGCGTCATATTTCCTCGCAGCAGCGGCGATCAAAGGTGGGGCGATCAAAGTAACCGGCATTGGTAAAAACAGCATTCAAGGCGATATTCAATTTGCTGACGCGTTAGAAAAAATGGGCGCTGAGATTGAATGGGGTGAGGATTATGTGATTTCGCGTGTCGGTAAGCTTACTGCCGTGGACATGGACTTTAACCACATCCCCGATGCGGCGATGACCATTGCAACGACAGCTCTGTTTGCTCAAGGTACGACAGCCATTCGCAATGTCTACAACTGGCGCGTAAAAGAGACCGATCGTCTGGCTGCGATGGCGACAGAACTGCGTAAAGTGGGGGCTGTTGTGGAAGAGGGTGAGGATTACATCATTGTTACGCCGCCAGAGGCTCTGACACACGCATCGATTGATACTTATGATGATCATCGCATGGCGATGTGTTTCTCGCTAGTTGCGCTGAGCGACACGCCTGTAACGATTAATGATCCCAAGTGTACCTCGAAGACCTTCCCTGATTATTTCGATAAATTGGCAGGTTTGAGCTGCTAAGCTAAGCGAGAACACTGGATTTCGAGCTTGGCTTCGACCATAAAGAAAAGAGAGGTTTCCTACTCGTGCTAACGTGCTCTATGGAATGATCTAGTTAAGGAATGACATAGCTAAATAGCGGTAAAAGGTCAGTTTGTCATTCTCGAGAGGGAGGCACGACCGAGTCGGGAATCTCAAAATAACAAAGGCTGACACCGTGTCAGCCTTTTCTGTTACTCGAAGCAAAAGCGCATGTTACGCTTTCGATTCTCGATTCTCGATTCTCGATTGACTATTTTTCTAACGTAAACTCTTTTGATAGATGATGTGCAAGGTATTTGAACATGTTGAATACCGCAGTCGTGTTTGCGGTTGGGATACCATTATCATCTAAGAAATAGTTGCCTTTAAAGACCAAAACTTCTTCTTTTTCTTCTACGCTATCAGCACGCATCCCTTCGATGTAATCATCGTGGGCTTGAATAATTTGGTTAGCGATCAGCAGGAGATCAAATTGGGAGATGGTTTTCTTTTCGCTCATCACGATTACCTTTAAATAGAGGGTTTGACGGGATATGGCAGGGATTGTACGTGCAGTTAATGGCATTTTCCAATGACCTATAACATTTTTAGCCATGGTGCTGAGTGGAAATGTTTTGTGACGGGCTACATAAATCTGCTTACTTTGTTGGCGGAGATATAAACCACACGTTTAGTATGTGGCACTTCATAAGGTAAGGCATTGATTGCGTAACCGAACTAGCCATTGAATTGGTTTTATAAACACACTTAACGTCTTGAGTGAGATCGCGCATTTGTCGAGCAGTCAAAAGTGATTTTAAAAAAAGATATTGATCTTCTGGTCATCTCGCTCGATAGTAAAAAAAGAAGCAATATTTTAAGTATGTTGTGCGATAAGCTCGCGTCATCAGTCACTAAAGGACACTAGAGTCAGTTATGGGTAAGTCACTCGTTATTGTGGAATCGCCTGCTAAGGCTAAAACCATCAATAAATATCTCGGTAAGGACTTCATCGTAAAGTCTAGTGTGGGTCACGTACGTGATCTACCTACAGCGGGACAAAGCACCGGCCAGAAAGCGGCAGCGGTATCGACCAAAGGTTTGAGCCCTGAAGAGAAAGCTCGTGTTAAACATGAGAAAGATCGTAAATCGCTGATCAAAAAAATGGGTATAGATCCATTTAATGGCTGGGAAGCGAATTACCAAATACTACCGGGTAAAGAGAAAGTAGTTGCGGAACTGCAGAAACTCGCTGAAGACGCAGATTGCGTTTATCTCGCAACCGATTTGGACCGCGAAGGAGAAGCTATCGCATGGCACCTTCGTGAGATCATCGGTGGCGATGAAGAGCGATACAAACGTGTAGTGTTTAACGAAATTACTAAAAATGCTATCCAGCAAGCGTTCGAAAAACCGGGCGAATTGAGCATGGATGGCGTTAATGCCCAACAAGCGCGCCGTTTCATGGATCGCGTTGTAGGCTTTATGGTTTCGCCACTGTTGTGGAAAAAAGTGGCTCGTGGCCTGTCTGCAGGTCGTGTTCAGTCTGTGGCAGTGAAACTATTGGTTGAGCGTGAGCGCGAAATCAAAGCGTTTATCCCTGAAGAGTTCTGGGATATCCACGCTAATACCAAAACGCAGAACAAAACAGACTTCCGTCTACAAGTGGCTCAAAAAGATGGTGTGGCATTTAAGCCGACCAATCAAACTGACACAATGGCAGCGGTTTCGGTACTTGAAAATGCAGCGTTTGAAGTCTGTAAACGTGAAGACCGCCCTACGTCAAGTAAGCCGTCTGCGCCATTTATTACTTCAACGCTACAGCAAGCAGCAAGTACTCGTCTAGGCTACGGCGTTAAAAAGACCATGATGCTGGCTCAGCGCTTGTATGAGGCGGGTTACATCACTTATATGCGTACTGACTCAACTAACTTGAGTTCAGAAGCGGTAGAGACGCTACGCGAATACATTGCTAGCGAGTATGGCGATGCCTATTTGCCAGCGAGTAAACTGGTTTACGGCAGCAAAGAAGGCGCTCAAGAAGCGCACGAAGCGATTCGTCCATCAGATGTAACGGTGAAAACCGAAGATCTTGTGTCTATGGAAGCAGATGCACATAAACTGTACAGCCTGATTTGGAACCAGTTTGTTGCTTGTCAAATGACACCAGCACAGTACGACTCAACCACTGTGAGCGTCAAAGCGGCTGAGTACACGCTTAAAGCGAAAGGTCGTATTCTAAAATTTGATGGTTGGACTCGTGTACAGCGTCCAATGGGCAAGAACGAAGACCAAATTCTACCTGCAGTTCAAGTGGGTGATAAAATTGACTTGGTTGATCTTGAACCGAAGCAGCACTTTACTAAGCCACCAGCACGCTTTACCGAAGCGGCATTGGTTAAAGAACTTGAAAAACGTGGTATTGGTCGTCCTTCAACGTACGCATCGATCATCTCGACGATTCAAGATCGCGGCTATGTGAAAGTGGAACAACGTCGTTTCTACGCAGAGAAGATGGGTGAGATCGTAACCGACCGTCTTGATGGCAGCTTCCATGAGTTGATGAACTACGAGTTCACCTCAAAAATGGAACAGAAGCTTGACCAAGTTGCAGTCGGTGATGCCAACTGGAAATCAGTTCTAGATAACTTCTTTACTGATTTTACCGGTGACCTTGAGAAAGCGGAACTGGATGAAGATGTGGGTGGCATGAAGCCTAACCATATCGTTTACACCGATATTGAGTGTCCAACCTGTTCACGCGAGATGGGTATTCGTACTGCGTCTACAGGCGTGTTCTTGGGTTGTTCTGGTTATGCATTGCCGCCAAAAGAGCGTTGCAAGACCACCATCAACTTGGGTGACGAAGAAGGCATTATTAACGTACTTGAAGAAGACGTTGAAACGGCAGCACTGCGTGCGAAGAAACGTTGTCCAATCTGTGAAACAGCAATGGACGCTTATCTGATTGATGATAAGCGTAAGCTTCATGTTTGTGGTAATAACCCGAACTGTGAAGGCTACGTTGTTGAGTTTGGTGAATACAAAGTTAAAGGCTATGAAGGTCCACTGGTTGAATGTGACAAGTGTGGCAGTGACATGGTGCTTAAGAACGGTCGTTTTGGCAAATACATGGACTGTACTAGCGAGACATGTAAGAACACGCGTAAGATCCTGAAAAATGGTGAAGTGGCACCGCCAAAAGAAGACCCAGTACACCTACCTGAACTTCCATGTGAAAATTCAGAAGCTTACTTTGTTCTACGTGATGGCGCGTCAGGCTTGTTCCTAGCGGCGAGCACTTTCCCTAAATCGCGTGAAACACGTGCGCCTTTGGTGGAAGAGTTGAAACGCTTTAAAGATCGTATCTCAGCTAAGTTCCACTACCTAGCGGACGCACCAGAGAAAGATCCAGATGGCCTGCCAATGGTCGTTCGTTTTAGCCGTAAGTCTAAAGAGAACTATGTACGCTCAGAAGTGGATGGTAAGCCGTCAGGCTACACAGCACTTTTCGTTGATGGAAAGTGGGAAATTACCGATAAGCGTAAGAAAAAGTAATCATTAGATTGAATTGAAAAAGCAGCGAGTAATCGCTGCTTTTTTTATGCCGGCTATATTGGTTTGTTAAAACCGTGTGTAAGAAAAGAGTGTGGTTGTTCGGCAGATAACCCAAAGCGAGATGGTTATTGTTAAATTGGTCAGTAGCCTGCGAGGCAAATCACATTCTTGTTTTCAAGATGTTAATTGTTCTGATAAATGTTACCAAATGTGTGAGCTGTGTCAGGTGGTGATTAAGTAACCTGTGAGCATTTGCCGGTATAGCGTATTTAAAATTGTAATCTTTGTCAGATACGATAATTTATAACCAATAACTTGCACATCAATAAGGGGGAGCGACACCGCGTAACACCGAACGAATTTTAATAGCTGCTCAAACTAAGGAATAAAGGTGCCAAGATTAGGCATCGAACGATAAAAAATAATATGGAGAATAACGAATGGCTGGTGTATTAGGAATGATCCTTGCTGGTGGTGAGGGCTCAAGACTGCGTCCTTTAACTGAGTCTCGGAGTAAACCTTCGGTTCCTTTCGGTGGTAGTTACCGCCTTATTGATTTCGCGCTGAACAATTTTATCAATGCTGATCTTATGCGCATTTATGTGTTAACTCAGTTCAAATCTCAATCGTTGTTTCACCACTTAAAAAAAGGATGGAATATTAACGGCATCACTGACCGTTTTATCGATCCTATCCCTGCGCAAATGCGTACGGGGAAACGTTGGTATGAAGGCACGGCAGATGCTATCTACCAAAACTTACGCTTCATGGAACTGGCTGAACCAGATCAAGTGTGTATTTTTGGTTCTGATCATATCTACAAGATGGACATCAAGCAGATGCTTGATTTCCACCAAAAGAAAGAGGCAGCACTAACGGTTTCCGCACTGCGTATGCCACTCGATCAAGCCTCGCAATTTGGAGTGATTGAAGTAGATACAGAAGGGCGCATGGTCGGTTTTGAAGAAAAACCGCAAAATCCTAAGTCAATTCCTGGTGATCCTGGCTTTGCACTGGTTTCGATGGGTAACTACGTCTTTGAAGCATCAACACTGTTCGCTGAATTGATTGAAGATGCGGACAATCCTGATTCGTCACACGACTTTGGCAAAGACATCATTCCAAAGATGTTCCCGCGTGGCGATGTATTCGTTTACGATTTCAGTACTAACCAAATTACCGGTGAAAAAGAAGAAGTTTACTGGCGTGATGTTGGTACCATCCATGCGTACTGGGAAGCGCACATGGACCTGTTGCACAAAGATGCCCCATTCTCGCTGTATAACCGTAAATGGCCGCTGCACACGTACTACCCGCCATTACCACCTGCCACATTTACTGACTGTGATAACGGCCGTGTACAAATTATCGATAGTTTGGTTTGTAATGGCAGTTTGGTGCGTGGTTCAAGAATAGAAAAATCCGTGTTGGGTTTCCGCAGCAATATCGCGTCTGCGTGTGACATCAGTGAAAGTATTCTACTTGGCGATGTCAAAATCGGTGAAGGTTGTGTGTTACGCCGCGTGATCATTGATAAAGATGTTGATATTGCACCGGGTACACAAGTGGGCGTGAATCTTAAAGAAGACCGTAAGCACTTTCATGTCTCGGACGAAGGCATTGTGGTGATCCCGAAAGGAGTCAAAGTTGGCTACTAAGCAATTGTCGATTCTTTTTGTTGCATCAGAAATTGATGGTTTGATCAAAAGTGGTGGCTTGGCGGATGTCGCCAAGGCACTGCCTGAAGCTTTGCGTTCAATGGGGCAAGATATTCGAGTTGCGATACCCGCGTATCGCAAAATCGCCGATGTCGACCAAGCGCCAATTTTATTGGAAACGCAGTTAGAGTATTGGCCTCATACGCCTTATAAAGTGCGCCAGTTGTCGGTTGGTGAAACTCCCGTATATGCCATCGAGTGCGATCAGTATTTTAGTCGTGATGAAATGTACTCAGAGTACAACCAAGCCTATCCAGATAACGGTGAGCGATTTGCCTTTTTTAGTGCCGCGAGTTTGGATATGTTGGCCAAGCTCAGTTTTCAACCAGATATCGTCCATGCCAATGACTGGCATACTGGCTTTGTGCCATATTTGCTCAAGCATCGTTATGCTGAATGCCCATACTTTGCCAATACTAAGAGCATTATTTCAATTCATAATGCGGTATTTAAAGGTGTGTTCAGTTATGAAGAAGTCCATTCTTTACCTGAGATGCAAGTGCATTACGCTCCTGATGCAGCAGTGAGTAATAGCCATATTACGATGTTGAAAGCCGGGGTGATGACGGCAGATAAAATCAATGCCGTCAGTCCGACCTATGCGCAAGAGCTGCAAACGGAACTTGGCAGCCATGGTATGGCCAAGGAGTTTCAAGCGCGTTCTGCCGACTTGGTGGGGATCCTAAATGGTTGTGATTACAGTGCATGGAGTCCGGAGACGGATCATTATTTGCCGGTGAATTTCAAAGCCAACAAGCAGAGCATGTTGAAAGGCAAAAAAGCGAGTAAAAACGCGCTTCAGCAACGTGTTGGTTTGCCTGAAAATGACATCGCGATGTATGGCATGGTTTGTCGTTTGACCAATCAGAAAGGGGTGCAGTATTTGATCCCGATTCTTGAGCGATTTTTGAAACTTGACGTGCAGGTAGTGATTGTCGGTACGGGCGATCCTAAACTCGCTTATCAACTCAAAGCGATTGCAGAACGCTACAATGAAAAGTTCGCCTTTGTTGAAGCGTACGACAATGAGCTGGCTCACTGGGTTGAAGCTGGGGCCGATTTCTTCTTGATGCCTTCTGAATTTGAACCTTGCGGATTAAATCAGATCTACAGCATGGCTTACGGTACGTTGCCGATTGTGCGTGCAGTAGGGGGCTTGAAAGATAGCGTGATTGACTACGATAGCGCACCAGATCAAGCGACGGGTTTCGTTTTTGAACAACCAGAACCGTTGGAATTGCTGAGCATCATGCAACGTTCATTACTGCTGTACACGCAAAACCCAGCAGAGATGAGACGAGTGCAGCTGTATGCGATGGAGCAAAAATTTTGTTGGAAACAAGCTGCGGATGAATATCTATCGCTCTATTACGCGGCGTTAAGCTGAGTAAAACTAAACGGAAGGGTGATTCATTTCGTTAACTTTTGCATTAAAGCTTGAACGTGGTTGACTAAAAAGGCGTCTAGTGACGCCTTTTTTTACACTTTTCTCGTCGTAACCCCTCATAAATTGACCGAAGCTGAATTAAGATTTCATGACTTTATGGTAGTCTGCCAATCCCTAATAGAAACCAAATCAATTCTCATAGATGAGCAATACTCTGCTGTTTCATAAAACCTATCCTCACCCAACGAGTAAAGAGTGGGTGGTCTTCATCCATGGTGCTGGAGGCAGTTCATCGATATGGTTTAAACAAATCAAAGCTTACAAAGCCCATTTCAACTTGTTATTGGTCGATCTTCGCGGTCATGGTAAGTCGAGTCAGTTGCTCAAAGATCTCATGACCAATCGCTACACCTTTAAGACGGTGACCTTGGATATCTTACAAGTGCTCGATCATTTGAAAATTCAGTCAGCCCACTTTGTTGGTATGTCACTTGGCACCATCATCGTGCGCAATTTGGCTGAACTGGCCTCTGACCGAGTTAAGTCGATGGTGCTAGGAGGCGCTGTAACACGCTTGAATACGCGTTCACAGCTTTTGGTAAGGCTAGGCAACTATTGCAAGCACATCGTGCCTTACATGTGGCTGTATCGCTTATTCGCTTATATTGTGATGCCACAGCGTACGCAAAAACAGTCACGGCATCTATTTATTCGTGAAGCAAAGAAGCTGTGCCAAAAAGAGTTTAAACGCTGGTTTATTTTGGCGGCAGATGTCAATCCGCTCATGCGATACTTTAAAGAGAAAGAGTTGCCAATCCCGACGCTTTATTTGATGGGCGATCGTGATTATATGTTTATTCAACCGGTCAAAGAGATGGTGGCCGTGCACCGTTCCAGCCAGTTACGTGAAATCGCAAACTGTGGGCATGTATGTAATATCGAACGACCAGACGAGTTTAATCAGCATTCGATTGAGTTTATTCGTCAGCAAATTGTGGCGAAGTAATCTGTTACACCAGATAAGGGCCTTTTACTTGGCTCTTATCGGTTATCGTTTACTCTTATTTAAATTTATGACAAATACGCTAGGTATTGTGGGATGTTCCGCATTGCCAACATAAAGCAAATTGGCCTTCATTTTCTTCACCACAATTTGAACAATGCCAAGGCGGCGCCGATAGTGGCTGCTCAAACTGTGTAATAACGTCGTATGCTTTCTTTTGTTGGCTGCTATCGAGTAGCCACACGTAAGGTTCACTTGCTTCACCAAAGGGCAATTCACCTTGTAGGCCGAAAATCCCTTCGCCACGAACTTCACAATCAATATTATTGGTACGCAAAAGCTCACAGATAATGTGAGCTTGTGGTGGATTATTTGCGCTAAATATTTTCACTAAGCCTCTCCGTTAGACGCCTTGCTCGAGGTTTTGTCGCTCTGTTTTATTTTCGCCATGACCCATTTAGCGACAATCGGGAACAGCCCAAGCAATGCAAATGATGCTAATACCGAAGGTGAAACAATACCTGAAAGTGAATCAATTTGTGCTAATTGTGTCCCCGCATTGAGATACACCGCAGTGCCCGGTAGCATACCGATTTGACTCACCAAATAGAAACGCGCGGTAGAAATCGGGGTTAAGCCCATAAGTAGGTTAATTAAGAAGAATGGGAAGACCGGAATTAAGCGCAGTGAGAAAAGATAAAACGCGCCATCTTTTTCCACCCCTAGATTAATGGCGGAGAGTTTGTCACCAAATTTGCTTTGTACCCAATCGCGTAGCAAGAATCGGCTGCTAAGAAAAGCCAGTGTCGCGCCAAGCGTGCTGGCAAAAGAGACTAAGATTAAGCTGGCCCAAAAGCCAAATAATGCTGCGCCAAGCAGAGTGACGACGGCCGCGCCAGGAATCGAAAAGGCAGTAATCGCAAGATAAGCCAAAAAGTAAACAGCCGCCGCTAGAACAAAGTTCTGCTCAATATACAAGGCTAACTCTGCCTGTTGTGTTTTGGCATTTTCGAGGGTGAGTTGATCGCCAAATTGGGTGATAAGTAGCGCTATGATGGCAATCAGCAATAGGCCGAAAATCAGTTTTTTATTCATCTTGGTTCTCACTTATCTCTGGTAGATATCTATTTTATAGCGCGATAATTTCACTATCTTAGATACGCATCTTACGATCGTATTGTTGCATCGTTCAGTCATGAATACGGTTCTTTGCTCGTTGTTTTATATAGGAACTTCAAAGCACGCAAAAAATTTCAAAAAAAAAGCCAGCAACAATGGCTGGCTTAATTCAATTTATTCATTTTCTAAATCAATGCTCAAGGCTAGACATCAGTTCTTGGCGGCGAGCTTGAGGAACGACGGACCAATGCGTGCCTTTAATTGCGCCTTCAAGTGCCCAAAGCAACTCTAAACTCACCTGGGTATCATGTGAGGCTTGAATGGCTTTGTATGCTTGAACTGAACCCACTTGTTCTAAATTCTCAACTGATTCGATACCGGCTTTTTTCAGCATACGTTCAGTTGCAAGACGCAAGTTTGGTAGATCTTTAATACGAGTTGGTTTTGTTTTCGCTTGAGTGCTCTTTTCTTGCTTAGCGAGAGAGAGTGCATCGGTAGCCGTTTGCAGTGTTTTTGCACTGTCTTGGTACCACTCTTCACTTAAAGCAAAATATTTAGTAACAACAGGGAAGCCTCGCTTGTGATACACGTACGGTTCTAATCCTTGTTGCTTAAACTGCTCAGTAAGGGCATCGTCGGCACGAATATGAAGCTTGTCGTGTACAACCAATGCAAACATTGTGTCGTCTGCAAAAATGCCGAACCCACCAAACATAGAGCGAGATTTAATCCGACCTAAGGGCTCAAAAAGCCTCATAGAGTCTTTAAGTATTGGTTTATCCATTCAGTACTTTCTCGGTGTATGTGTATATACGCCACCAAATCAGGTCCGAGAGAATAGCAGTCAATGCAGATTTCTGGAGAGTAATCAGTTAACGTGTTGCATTTCTACCATCGGTAACCCCGCTGCCGTACATCATTACAATGTTTAGGCCGGTGGCTTTGCGTCCCAACTTTTCAGTTTGGTTTGCCCTGTGCGTGACTTAATTTGCTCTGCTAAAGATTAAATTACTTCTGTCAGGAAGTAGTCTATTAATATGGGATAATTGTGATCTTTATGCAAGAATAACTTTCATTTATGAGGCTTTAGCCGAAGGATTGCCCCTCGGCTAATCGTTATTGAATCATTAACTTAGTCGATTCTTGCAACGGTGCTACGCTCAACGATTTCTGGATGCATCTCAAACACGCGTTTTTCGTGTTCTTTATCTTTGATGCGCTCTAGCAGAATTTCGAATGCGTTTTTACCAACACGACGTTTTGGTTGGTGAACCGTCGTCAGTGGTGGAGAGAAGTACTCAGCCAATTCGATGTTGTCGTAACCGATCACTGAGATGTCTTCTGGCACGCGAATGCCTTTTTGTTGTAGACGGCTCATTAGGCCTAATGCCATGGTGTCATTGAAGCAGAATACAGCTGTCGGGCGTTTGTCCATCGCAACGAGTTGGTCGGCTGCCAATACGGCCGTGTCACACTCAAAGTTACCTTCAAGAATCCAATCTTCGTTAACTTCTAGTTGTGCTTGGTTCATCGCACGTTTAAAGCCTTGGATACGCTCTTGGCAAACCGCTTTTTCAAAGTGACCGCTTAGGCAAGCGATGTCTTTGTGACCGTGGTCGATCAAGAATTTCGTTGCTAGGTAGCCGCCTTCTTCTGAGTTGTCGATGATATTGTCCGCTTGAGAGGTCTCAGGGCCCCAATCCATCACAACTTTAGGAATGTCTTTGTGGTTGTTGAGCATTTCGCTCAGTTCTTCTGTTAAGTCAGAACACATCACCAAAATACCATCAACGCGTTTTTCTGCGAGCATGCGAATGTAGTCGCGTTGTTTCTCGTAGATACCACCAGTGTTACATAGGATCAGTGTGTAGCCTTGGCGGTAACAGTAGCTCTCGACGCCATCAATTACTTCAGAGAAGAATAGGTTAGTAGATTGAGTTACTAGCATACCAATGGTACGAGTCGTATTGCATTTTAGGCTACGAGCAACGGCACTTGGTGCATAGTTTAGCTCTTTCACTGCTTCCATCACGCGCTCTTGCGTTGTCTCTGCGACAAAGCGAGTTTTATTGATCACGTGTGAAACAGTAGTGGTTGATACGCCAGCAAGGCGAGCAACGTCTTTAATAGTGGCCATAAGGGGTTGTCCTATCTTTAGCTGCCACGGCGGTATTCACATATCAGAATAATTTGGCAGAAAGTATTAAAAACACAAAAACCGCTTGATTACAGCGGTTTGTATTTAATTCATTATTTTTTTATCGTTTGCGCTGTCGATTCTAGACCGCATCTCGTTTGGGGGCAAATAAAAATCCCGCCCCCCATACTGTTATGCCCACCATGATAGGTGAGTGATTAGGCATCTGCCGAATAAAAATCACTTAAAACAAGGTGTAGATGAGGTGTAACTCGTGACTTTTATTACACCACACCAACCCTAGAAAAAGCCGTTATTCGCGAATTTACTCAGCATCAACGCATCAAACACCTATTGGGCAGGTAGTAAGCGTCATTCACCCGTCAAGTATTGGCAATCAAGCTCTAAAAATGCAACCAGCAGCGCCGCAACGGCAGAGTAGAAACCAAACTTATCTAAGCCTTTGCATTTGGTAGCAAATTTAGCCACCCAGCTTAGAATGTGTTGACGGATAAAGGCTTCTTGTTCAACGAAACTTTCTTCAAAATGACGCTCTTGCTCAAGCTCGTTTGAACGAATAATGATGTTACCGAGCAGATCAAGTTCAATCGCAATATGATCCGCAGGCTCGTTCAAGCCTTGTTCAACCGCAACACCGTACTTTTGAAGCAATGCGTCCATTTCGTTCGCTGGTTTATCATGCAGTAGACCTGTTGTGCCGATGTACATAGAAGCATAAGGCAGTGCAGATTCTTTATCAGACTTTAAAAACAAGTCACAAAAGTCAGCCGCTAACTCTAGTTGGCCATCTTCGCGGTCAAGCTGACGGTTAAGTGCATCCACTACATCATCAATGGCTGGTTTTAGGCTTGGGTTTTCACCAAGGCCAGATAAAAAGCTACGAATCTCAGGGCTTTGATATTGCTCTAGATCCGCTTCAGTTAGCTCTTTGGCAAATAAGCTAGAGAACCACCAGTAAATTTCTGCACGCTTTTCGTTAAACGCTTTTAACTCTTGCATCAAACAATGCTCCTATTTTCATTCTCCTACTATTCTAGCGAAGAAAAATGAATAGGGATAACACACAATGCGTCAAAATAAGTGCAAAAATGGCAAAATGTTAATGCTTGGGCTAGTTTTGTTTTGAATCAATAAAAAATCATCTTTCTTGATTTTAATGTAACAAATACTAGAAATGTTACGATATATGAATAGAATGTAGGTCGTAAACAATTCCCAATGCAAATTAAGTGGTTTAGATGAGCTATCACGTACTAGTTGTAGAAGATGACGCAGTAACTCGCAGCAAGCTGGTTGGCTACTTTCAAAATGAAGGTTACACCGTCAGTGAAGCAGAAAGCGGCGAGCAGATGCGCGACACACTACAAAATCATGCGATTGATTTAGTCATGCTAGACATCAATCTTCCTGGTGAAGATGGCTTGATGTTAACGCGTGAACTACGCAGTCAGTCTGACATTGGAATTATCCTGGTAACAGGACGCACGGATAGCATTGATAAGATCGTTGGTTTAGAAATGGGTGCCGACGATTATGTAACAAAACCGTTTGAGCTTCGCGAACTGTTAGTTCGAGTGAAAAACCTACTGTGGCGTATTTCGTCAGCGCGTAATGCAGGTAGTGTTGTTGATCAGAAAAACGATTCAAATTTAGTTCGTTTTGGTGAGTGGATGTTTGACGTTCAACGCCGTGCGCTTAGCCGTAACGGCGAGCCAGTAAAACTGACTAAAGCGGAATACGAGCTTTTGGTTGCGCTTTCAACTTACCCTAACCAAGTGCTAAGTCGCGAACGCATTCTTAATATGATCAGTCACCGCGTTGATGCGCCTAACGACCGTACTATCGACGTACTGATTCGTCGTATGCGCGCTAAGATGGAGTTCGACCCTAAGAACCCGCAAATCTTTGTCACGGTTCACGGTGAAGGTTATATGTTCGCTGGCGATTAATCGTCTTTGAAACAACCCAACAATAAAAAAACCGAAGCCTAGGCTTCGGTTTTCTTTTTCTATGTGGTGACTGCATCAGTCAGTCATTTTGAGCACTTGAGTGAACGTTAAAGATTGCTCTGTGATGCTTCAATACTTTGCTCTTCGTAATCGGAGGCCCAGTCACGCAAGCTCTGCCAGATACGACCAAGCGTTTCATGCCAGTAACGCTCAGTTTGTTCCAAGTAAATCGCTTTTGGCGTGTACTTACTCCAGAACTGATGAATTTCATCTTGAGCCAAATAATTGGTTGGCGCAGGGTATGGGTTTAATCCTGCAGAATGAAACTCATTCAATGCACGTTGCATGTGGCTTGCCGAAGTCACTAAGACCACTTCTTTGCGTTTGACAAATGCGGCCGCCTGGCGCGCTTCTTCCCAAGTGTCCTTCGCTGTTTCCAGCAAAATAATATCAGATTTAGCGACACCTAAAGCCAAAGCGACTTTGGCCATCATGCGTGCATTACTGACATCAGAACCGCCAGCATAACCTGATAGAATCAGCTTGGAGCCCGGATAGATACGCATAATACGGATGCCTTCGGCCAAACGCATTAAACCAGTGCGACTTAATTCAGAGGTAGGTGGGATGGAATCATCCACCACATGACCACTGCCTAGCACCATGACGTAATCGATCGACTTATCGACGGGTAAAAAAACGCTAAATTGACGCTCAATCGGCATCAATAAACGAGAGGCAACAGGTTGGAATGAGATCAAAAACATTCCAATAAATGAGAAGAGAACAATCAGGCAGCCTGTTTTCTGCTTTCTTGTAAACATGATCAGCATTAAGCCGATAAAGCCAATGATCAGCATTGCTGGTAAAGGCATAAGTAAAGACGAGACGACTTTTTTCAGCTCAAACATACTTAAATAGTCCGAAAAAACACCAGTTGATGAGAATTTAAGAGAATCCCTCTTTATATCTGCCCTTCTTGTGACAGAATAGCAGGACGATTAGACATGATAACCCAAGCTGCTGTGACTGAAGACCGTAATTTCGACGATATTGCCCACAAATTTGCAAAAAACATATACGGCTCTGACAAAGGCGAGATTCGCCAAGTCATTGTCTGGCAAGATCTTGAGCAAGCGCTCGCCAAACTGGGCGCCGAGACTCAAACCCTGCAAGTGCTCGACGCAGGCGGAGGCCTTGCGCAAATGTCGCAAAAGATTGCCAAGCTCGGACATCAAGTGGCGCTGTGTGATCTATCTTCTGAGATGCTGCAATTAGCAAAACAAGAAATAGAACGCAATGGTCTACTCGACCGCTACCGCTTGATCCATTCTCCTGTGCAGCAGATTGCTCAGCATATGGATAACCAAGTGGATTTGGTGATGTTCCACGCCGTGATGGAGTGGTTGGTCGATCCAAAAACAGCGTTGCAAACATTGCTTGAACAAGTCAAAACCGATGGTATCGCTTCGGTGATGTTTTATAACCATCATGGTTTGGTCTATAAAAATGTCGTATGTGGCAACATTCCGCACGTGCTAGATGGCATGCCACACCGTAAACGATTTAAACTCCAGCCGCAGAAAGGCTTGATTCCTGAAGAGGTCTATCAATGGATCGAAGAGGCGGGTTTTGAAATCTGTGGTAAATCTGGCATTCGCTGTTTCAGTGATTACATCGGTAATCGCCAAAATATGGGCGAGTTCCAGTATGAAGATGTGTTGGCGCTAGAAGAAAAATTGTGCCGACAAGAGCCTTACCTCTCACTAGGTCGATACATTCATGTATGGGCGAAGAAGAAAGATAAACAGGAAGAACAATGAGTGAGATGACTCTCAATGTTGCTGAGCAGCCGATTGATGAATTGGTCGGCTGGGTTAAGCAACACGATTTCTCATTGAACCTAAGTAGCGAAAGATTGGCTTTTCTTATCGCGATCTCTGTATTGAGTAACGAACGGTTTGATGAAGAATTGGGTGAAGGTGAACTCCATGATGCGTTCACTATCGTCACTCGATTATTTGAAGATACGGGCGAAGCCTCTGCGTTTCGTGCGAACAATGCCATCAATGAAATGGTAAAGCAGCGTCTAATTAGCCGTTTTACCAGCGAAATCAATGATGGTGTCAGTATTTATCGCTTGTCGCCTTTGGCGATTGGTATTACCGATTACTATGTGCGTCACCGTGAATTCTCTCGTCTTAAGCTATCGATTCAGTTGTCGATGGTGGCCGATGAGATGGCAAAAGCGATTGAAGCGGCGCAAAAAGGCGGCACGGCCGGTCACTGGAAGAAGAATGTTTATGGGGTTCTAAAATACTCAGTAGGCGAAATCTTTGATCAAATTGATCTCAACCAGCGTGTGATGGATGAGCAACAGCAGTCGGTTAAACTGCAAATTGCCGAACTGCTCAATAAAGATTGGCGTGAAGCGATCAACAACTGTGAAGCTTTATTGTCTGAAACCTCAACCACTCTGCGTGAGTTGCAAGATACCTTGCAGGCGGCGGGTGATGAACTGCAAACGCAAATTTTAGATATCCAAGAAATCATCTACGGTGATGAAGAGCTTGAGTTTGTCGAAGAGACTTTGTTTGGCCTCCAGATGAAGCTTGATCGAATCACACGTTGGGGTCAGCAAGCGATCGACCTCTGGATTGGTTACGACCGTCACGTGCATAAATTTATTCGTACCGCGATCGATATGGATAAAAACCGTGCCTTTAGTACGCGTCTGCGCCAATCAATGAAAGACTACTTCGATATGCCTTGGTTTTTAACCTATGCCGACGCTGAGCGTCTGAGCGACTTACGTGATGAAGCCCTTGTGCTGCGTGACGATGAAGTGACCGGTCAAGTGCCACTAGAAGTAGAATACGAAGAGTTTAAACAAGTCAATGATGAGCTTTCTGAGCGCATTGGTGAGATGCTTAAAGCGCATAAAGAGCGTGGCATGCCAATCGATTTAGGTACGGTGTTGCGCGATTATTTGGCTCAACATCCTCGCACTCATCATTTTGATTTAGCCCGAATAGTGGTCGACCAAGCCGTCAGAATGGGTTATTCCGAAGCGGATTACCAAGCGGTTCAGCCAGACTGGCAAGCGATCAACGAATTTGGTGCAAAGGTACAAGCAAATGTCATCGACCGATACTAATGAATACATGCCAGAAAAACTGGCAAAAGCGATTTCCAACCCTCTGTTCCCAGCACTCGATAGCGTGTTGCGTGCCGGGCGTCATATTTCAAGTGAAGATCTAGATAACCATGCTTTGTTGTCAGATTTCGAAACCGAATTAGCGCTATTTTATCAGCGTTACAACACTGAACTTGTAAAAGCACCAGAAGGCTTCTTCTACTTGCGTCCACGTTCAACCTCATTGATCAGCCGTAGTGTGTTATCTGAGCTTGATATGCTGGTGGGCAAAGTACTGTGCTTCCTCTACCTGAGCCCTGAACGTTTGGCTCATGAAGGCATCTTTACCAACCAAGAGTTGTACGACGAACTGCTGCAATTAACTGATGAAAATAAGTTAATGAAGTTAGTGACCAACCGTGCAACAGGAACCGATCTCGATAAAGAGAAGCTATTTGATAAAGTACGTACCTCTTTGCGTCGTCTTCGTCGTCTTGGCATGATCATCAATATCGGTGAAACCGGTAAATTCCGCATCAGTGAAGCCGTGTTCCGCTTTGGTGCGGACGTTCGTGTGGGTGATGATATGCGTGAAGCGCAATTGCGTCTGATCCGTGATGGTGAGGCGGTAATTCATACCCAAGAGCCAAGCCAAGGTAGCTTGCTAAATGACGATGATCACCAAGAACAAGAAGAATTAGAGGGTGAAGCATGATTCAACGCGGTAAATATCAATCACTGACCATGATCAACTGGAACGGCTTTTTTGCTCGTACTTTTGATATTGATGGTCTCGTTACCACGCTATCAGGCGGTAACGGCGCAGGTAAGTCGACCACGATGGCGGCATTCATCACAGCCCTTATTCCTGACCAAACACTATTGCACTTCCGTAACACCACAGAAGCGGGCAGTAGCCAAGCTTCTCGTGATAAAGGTCTTTACGGTAAATTGCAGCCTGGCGCCTGTTATGCTGCGCTAGACGTAGTTAACTCTCGTAATCAACGTTTATTATTTGCTGTGAAGCTACAGCAAGTTGCGGGTCGTGATAAGAAAGTAGATATCAAACCGTTTGTGATCCAAGGCTTACCAAGCCATGTAAAACCAACCGACCTACTGATTGAAAGCGTATCTGAAACACAAGCTCGTGTGCGTCAAATTAATGAAGTGAAAGAGAGCGTTGCGCAGTACGAAGGTGTGCAATTCAAAGCGTTCCCATCGATTGTTGATTACCATGCGCAAATGTTTGAGTACGGAGTTATCCCGAAAAAACTGCGTAACTCAGCAGACCGTTCAAAATTCTATCGCCTGATTGAAGCCTCTCTTTACGGTGGTATCTCAAGTGCGATCACTCGTTCACTGCGTGACTACTTACTGCCACAAAACGGCGGGGTGAAGAAAGCCTTCCAAGATATGGAATCGGCACTGCGTGAAAACCGCATGACGCTCGAAGCGATCAAAACCACCCAAGCTGATCGTGACTTGTTCAAACATTTGATTACCGAATCGACTAATTACGTGGCGGCTGATTACATGCGCCATGCCAATGAGCGCCGTAACAAAATTGAACAAACTATGTCATTGCGTGGTGAATTGTTTGGTTCGCGTCAAAGCTTGATTGAGCAAAACAACCTGCTAAATCGCGTGCAAGAAGAGTTAGAACTGCTGATTGAAGGTGAAGCGGCACTAGAGCAAGATCACCAAGCGGCATCAGACCATCTGCAATTAGTACAAAACGCTCTGCGTCAGCAAGAAAAAATTGCCCGTTATCAAGAAGATCTTGAAGAGCTCAGCGAGCGTCTTGAAGAGCAAGCGATGGTAGTGGAAGAAGCGCAAGAACGCGTGTTGATGTCTGAAGAGCAGGCGACCGTTGCAGAAGAAGAAGTCGATAGCCTGAAAACGCAGTTGGCTGATTACCAGCAAGCGTTGGACATGCAGCAAACTCGTGCATTGCAATATCAACAAGCGGTTGAAGCGTTAGGTAAAGCACAACAATTGTTGGCGGATAACTCTTTAACGGCCGAGACGGCACAAGCGTTAGTTTCAGAGTTAAAACATCGCGAAACCGAAAATACCACCACGCTATTAGCACTGAAACATAAATTAGATATGTCTTCAGCGGCGGTTAAGCAGTTTGAAACTGCATTGCGTTTAGTACGTAGCATTCAAGGTGATGTGCCTCGTGAGCAAGCAGCAGCCCAAGCCAAGCTAGTGATTAATCAAGCTCGTGAAGCCAAGCAAGTCAGTGAGAACGAAGCGCAATGGCGCGCGCAACATCGCGATCTTGAGGGCAGCTTGAACCAACAGCGCCAAGCGCGCGAGTTGGGCCAAGATTACCATAAGCAGCACAACGTTGAGCTGATTGATGAGCTGAGTTTCGAGCAAGAGCGTGAGCGTCATGCTGCGCAAATTGAATCGCTAGAGTACGCGCAAGAAGATTTGCGTGAACAACGCAGTGAGCAACGTCGCGTAGAACAAGATGCACAAGCTGAAATCAGCAAACTTGAAGCGATTGCCCCGGCTTGGATTGCTGCAAATGACGCCCTTGAGAGCCTAAAAGAGCAAAGTGGCGCAGAGCTGTTTGATAGCCAAGCGGTCATGACGCAAATGCAATTGGTGCTTGAGGAAGAGAAACAGCAGTCGATCGCTAAAGATAAGTTGGCAGAGCGTCGCAGCTTCCTTGATAGTGAAATTGAGCGTTTAGCGTCTCCGGGTGGTTCAAACGATCCGCGCGTAAAAGGCCTCGCTGATACACTTGGCGGTGTACTGCTGTCTGAAATTTACGATGACATTACCTTGAGTGATGCACCTTATTTCAGTGCGATGTACGGCCCTGCGCGTCATGCGATTGTGGTCTCTGATCTTGCGGGCATCGAAGAAAAACTGGTCGAACTGGATGACTGTCCAGAAGACCTGTACATCATCGAAGGTGACATTGACGCGTTCGATGACAGCTCATTTGATGCGGAAGAGCTTGAAGGCGCGGTATGTGTTCGTTTGAATGAGCGACAACTACGTTATTCGCGCTTGCCTGAGATCCCACTGTTTGGTCGCGCCGCGCGTGAACAACGTTTGGAGTTGTTACGTGAAGAACGTGAAGAAGTAGTCGAGCACCATGCTAAGGCAGCGTTCGATTCACAAAAGCTTCAGCGTCTATATCAAGCCTTCAACAACTTTGTGGCTAAGCATATTCAAGTTGCTTTCCAAGCTGACCCAGAAAAAGCGCTATTGGCGGTACGTGAAAAACGTAGCCAAGCAGCCCGTATTCTCTCTGATCTTGATAGCAAAGAGCAGCAGCAACGCAGTCAGCTATTGGCGAGCAAACAAGCGGTTTCATTGCTTGATAAGTTAGCTCCAATCATGCGTTTTATCGAAGACGAAACGCTAGAAGCGCGCTTTGCTGAAGTGGAAGAAAAACTGGCGCAAGTCTCACAAGCAAAAGGCTTCTTATCACTGCATGCGAAAGCGGTGAGTGAACTGGAAAGCGTGATCAGTGCGTTGGATGTTGACCCTGAGCAGTTTGATGCGCTTGAAGCGGATTACCAAGCTGCGGATGGGCAACTGCAGACTCTAAAGACACAAATCTTTGCTCTATCAGATTTGGTTGAACGTCGTCATTACTTCGCTTATTCCGACTCTGTGGCGCTACTCAGTAAGAGCAGTGAACTGAGCGAGCAACTTAAAGCGAAACTGGTACAAGCTGAGCGTATGCGTACTCGCAGCAGAGATGAGCTAAAACAGACTCGCGAGCAGATGAACCAGTACAACCAAGTATTGGCCTCATTAAAGAGTTCTCATCATGCGAAGTTGGAAACGGTTCAAGAATTTAAGCAAGAGCTACAAGAGTTTGGTGTAACCGCAGACGAAGGCGCGGCAGAACGTGCCCAGCGTCGTCGTGATGAACTGCAAGAGCGTCTACATACCTCTCGTAGCCGTAAGAGTGAGCATGAGCGCACGATTACATCAACTGAACTTGAAATGAAGACGCTGGCTAAGCGTATGAAGAAAGTGCAGAAGGAATACACTGAGCTGCGCACTTTTGTGGTGTTAGCGAAAGCAGGTTGGTGTTCAGTGCTGCGTCTTGCACGTGCGAATGACGTAGAGCGTCGTTTGCATAAGCGTGAATTAGCCTACATGTCTGCGGCTGAGCTACGCTCAATGTCGGATAAATCGTTGGGTGCATTGCGCTTAGCAGTCTCTGACAATGATGATCTACGTGATTCATTACGTCTTTCTGAAGATACCGCTTACCCAGAGCGTAAAGTGCTGTTCTATATCGCGGTTTACCAACATCTGCGTGAGCGTATCCGCCAAGATATCATTCGCACCGATGATCCGGTTGAAGCGATTGAAGAGATGGAAGTGGAGCTAGCACGTCTAACAGAAGAGCTAACTCAGCGTGAGAACCGTTTGGCGATTAGCTCTGACTCGGTAGCGAGCATCATTAAGAAGACCATTCAACGTGAACAAAATCGCATTCGTATGCTGAACCAAGGCCTATCTAACATTGGTTTTGGACAAGTGAAAGGCGTGCGTTTGAATGTTAAGGTGCGCGAAAGCCATGAGGTGTTACTCCAAGGTCTTGCGACTCAACAAGAGCAACACAAAGATCTGTTTGAAAGCCCACGCTTTACCTTCTCAGAAGCGATGGCCAAGCTGTTCCAACGCGTTAACCCACATATCGACATGGGTCAACGCTCGCCACAAGTCTTGGGTGAAGAACTGTTGGATTACCGTAACTACCTAGAGCTAAGCGTTGAAGTTTGCCGTGGTGCAGATGGTTGGTTACAAGCAGAGTCGGGTGCACTTTCAACTGGTGAGGCGATCGGTACTGGTCAGTCAATTCTATTGATGGTAGTACAGAGCTGGGAAGAAGAATCGCGTCGTCTACGCAGTAAAGACATTATTCCATGTCGTTTATTGTTCCTTGATGAAGCGGCTCGTTTGGATACCAAGTCTATCTCGACTCTATTTGAATTATGTGACCGTTTGGATATGCAGCTTCTTATCGCGGCACCTGAAAACATCAGCCCAGAAAAAGGTACAACCTACAAACTGGTGCGTAAGGTGTTTAAAGACCACGAACATGTACACGTGGTGGGTCTACGCGGCTTTGGTCAAACAGAGCAACCAAAGAGTGATGCACAGCAGTTGATCGAAGAGTTGTAAACTGACAGCACAGAGATTGAAAGGCTACCTTCGGGTAGCCTTTTTTCATGGTGTGATGGGTGAGGACAATAAAAAAGCTGCCCAAGGCAGCTTTTAAAATCAGGGAATTACGTCCAATTATTTGAGCGGTGTAGCGAAGTGTTTCACCGCATAGGCAACGCGTTCTTCAGGTTTTGGATAGTCTGCAGGTATGCCAAGGTTTTCAATATGACGTAGACGAGGCAATAAACCAGCACCGTTGGCGATTTGAATCGCCAAGCCCGGACGCGCATTGAGCTCCAATACCATTGGGCCTTCTTCTTTATCGAGAACCATGTCGGTCCCCATGTAGCCAAGTCCGGTCATCTCCCATGCACTTGAAGCAAGCACGAGAAGTTTTTCCCAATGCGGCACTTGCAGTGTCATCAGATCTTTATCGGTATCGGGATGAAGGCTGATAGGTTGGTCAAACTGTACCGCACGAATAGCGCGGCCAGTGGCGATATCTAATCCAACGCCAACAGCACCTTGGTGTAAGTTTGCTTTACCATCAGAGGCAGAAGTTGAACAGCGCATCATCGCCATTACGGGATAGCCCTTGAACACGATAATACGCACGTCGGGTACACCTTCGTAACTGAAGCCCTCGAAGCAGTCGTCAAACTTGATAAGGTTTTCGACCACTGCGACATCGTTTTTACCGCCAAGCGAGAACAATCCAGCAAGCGCGTTACTGATGTGACGTTCAACATCTTCTTGGTTGATGGTTGCACCAGACGGTTTGGTGTAAACACCATCTTTATGCGAAATAACCACCAAAATACCTTTACCGCCACTTCCTTGAGCTGGCTTAATGACAAAGCCAGGCCAGTCCTTGACCATATTATGAATCTTGCCCACATCGGCTTGATGGCGGATCACTCCAATCAGCTTCGGCACCGTCGCCCCAGCTTCTTGGGCGATAATTTTAGTTTTTAACTTATCATCCACCAAAGGGTATTTTGAGCGATCATTGTAGCGACCAATGTAACTGTGGTTACGTTGGTTCATGCCCATAATACCTTTATGTCGCAACTTGAACGGCGAAGTAAAGCGCGAAGCTAAGCGAGAAAGAAACATAGGCTTAATCCTCAACTAATGGCTTAAAGCGACGCAGTTCAGTTAGGCGGTAACCTGTGTAAGTACCGAGTAATAGAATACAAGCCAATACGACTAGCTGTAGGCCGATAAAGTTAAAAGTAAGGTGCTGAACATAGGCATTTGTCATCGCTAGATAAACAAGAACCGCGGTCATCAATGAGCCACCACCTTGCAGTACTACTTCTTTCGGCCCTTCCTCTTCCCATAGAATCGACATACGTTCGATAGTCCATGACAAGATGATCATTGGGAAGAAAGTAATCGATAGACCTTCAGTCAGACCCACTTTAAAAGCCACGACGGTAAATACAGAAATAATCATGATTACGGTGATGATCACCGCAGAGATCCGAGCGACGAGCAACAAGTTAAGCCTTGAAAGGTAACTACGGATCACCAAACCCGTACCGACAATCAAAAGGAAGCCAACAATGCCGGTGACAAGCTGAGTCTGCACGAAGGCTACCGCAATCAGCACAGGCATAAAGGTACCTGAGGTTTTCAAACCAATGATCACACGCAGGAAGACCACGATTAGCGCACCAATTGGGATCAGCATGATGGTTTTAAACATCGCTTGCTCTTCTAGCGGTAAGCTGTGGATCGATAGGTTGAGTAAGCCGTCCGCTTCTACTTTATCTGCCGTCGCCTGCTGTGGCGAAACTTCTTGAGCAATCATCGAGAAGTGTACTTGGCTGTTCTGACCGCCGACTAAATCAAGCAAAGAAACGTTAGATTCATCCCACACCAAAATATTGGGGGAGATGGTTTGGCTTGCAGTTTCAGGGTTAAACAGTTGCCATTGGCTTCCGTCCCATACTTGGTTCATGTGTTGAATGGTTTGACGACGACGGCCATCTTCCAGTTCAATGACGCCGACAATTTTGCTTTCAATCTTGCTGAAAGAGAGAATTTTGTAGACCGCTTCTACCTTCGACATCTTATTGAGAATTAATGCCGCGTTTTGGCTGTCATTATCATTCAGTTGTTTGATCAGTTCGCGAGTGAAGGTTACATCATCAGCAGAGCGTTTATTCGCACGTTCAATAAGCGCGATAGCCGCTGCTTCAGTAGGGCCATCAAAAGTTGGCGCGGTGATTTCTGCGTCAGGTGCAATCGGTGCAACCTTGGCTTGAGGGTCGACTAAAAACTGTGCTTTATAGTAGATAGTTTCCGCCCCAGAAGCTTGGCGAATTGACCATTCTGCGCGACGGCCAGAATCGGTTTTAACGTAAGAAACACCATAGCCTGGCGATGAGGAAGACTCACTAACAAGCGTAAAGCCCGTTTGCGTATCAGGCACGGCTAATGATGCTTTAACGGGTTTGTTTTCGGCATCAAACTGCACTCGTGCTTCTATGTCCCAAACCTGACGTGTTTCGCCCGGTGTCCATGGTACGCCATAGCTTTGGTGTCTAAAGATACTTAGTGCAATACCGGCAATAACCAGCAAGCTGACGAAAATGTAAAAAGGGACTTTTGAAGTCATAAAAGGCCTTTGTGGTTTATTCTTTTTCAGACTGAACGTATTTCTTACTTACGTCCACGACGGCGATATCTTTAATAAATTCACGCCCCAGCAGTACAGGATGGCTCATTTGCGAGCGGTCTGCCAAGGTAAACTGCGCTTTTTCATGGATTTTCCCAACTTTAACCCATAGCTCAACAACTGCACGACGCTCAACTTCTTCGTTGGTTGACTGGCGAATTTTAACGAATTTCAGCACTGGTGCTTCAATCCAGTTTTCGTCATTCATTGGGGTTTTATCATCAGAAAGGTGGAAGCGAACCCATTTCTTACCGTTACGTTCAAATTGTTCGATATCGACGGCGTTAAGCGAAGAAGTGGCCGCGCCAGTATCAACACGGGCATCGAAAGTTTGCTTGATAGAGTCAATCGTTACACGTTCGATTTCACCAAGCACGACACCGTGGGTTGGATTGGTCGCGGTTGGAACAACAATGGGATCAACACTTTTGCTTTGTTGAACCGAGATTTCGCTGATTTTTGCGAGAGTTTCTTGCTGCAATTCCTGCGAACTCTGATGAAGTCGGGTAATTTGCTCTTCTAAGCCAGCAATTTGATCAGATTGGAGTAAAACTTGTGAATGGAGAGATTCAATCTGCGTGCTTAGATTAGTTTCAACGTCGTGAAGGGTAGCAAGAGTTTGCTGATGATACTGTTCGCCTTTAGTCAGTGTGCAACCTGACAAGAGTGCAACAACGATAACTGGAGTGATACGGATGAACATTAAAACGCCTACGGTACATTGTGTTTGTTATCAACAATCAGAACTGGCTGAGTACGATTGCTGATAATGATATGAGTTAACTAACATTTTGATTTTAGCCCAAGGTTTGGGAAACCTCATAGAGGAAGATCAAAAAGTTCTCACAAGGAGAGAAAGTAACCCTAAAGCAGTATAAAAAAGTAAGGATGCATTATGCATCCTTATACCGTTTTGTCTAAGGTTACTGATATGAGATCTACTCTGAGTTAAATCTATGTCAAGAAATGATAAGTGTGCGACGTTTTTGCTTAATAAATCTATGGTTTAGTTGCGACCAATACTGCTCTACGTGGCGCAGGATGACCTTCAACCGTCTTGCTTGAATCGTTTGGATCAAGATAATCTGGCAGTGAATTATGCGTCATCCAATCTGTCGTGCGCTGTTCACCCACCGAAGTGACATTCTCATCGACAATGCGTACGTCAACAAAGCCTACTTGCTCTAACCATACTTTGAGCGCTTTTGCTGACGGGAAGAAGTAGACATTGCGCATTTGCGCATAGCGGTCAACAGGAACAAGAACAGACGTTTCGTCACCTTCAATCACCAAGGTTTCCAGTACTAACTCACCACCTGAGACTAATTGGTCTTTAAGTTGAATCAGATGATCCAGCGGTGAACGGCGGTGATAAAGCACACCCATACTAAATACAGTATCAAACGCTTCCAGCTTTGGTAATTGTTCAATGCCTAGTGGCAGCAGGTGAGCGCGTTGATCGTCGCCCATCATTTTGCGAATCGCTTCGAACTGAATGAGGAATAGGTGTGATGGGTCGATACCGACACACAAACGTGCACCCGCACCAAGCATGCGCCACATGTGGTAACCGTTTCCACAGCCAACATCAAGCACGTTACGATTTTTCAGTGGGCTGATGTGTGGCAATACGCGATCCCACTTCCAGTCACTACGCCATTCAGTATCAATGTGAATGCCGTGTACATGGTACGGGCCTTTACGCCATGGGTGGAATGTGCGCAGCAAGTTCTCTAGTTTTTTCAGCTCGCCAGTGTGCATTGGCTCGTTATCCGAGATCGTAACAGACTCGGTGATATCGATATTGTCTGGCGTACCCGCTGGGATTTTATTCAGTGCGCGCAACCAGCGATCAAAGTCGCCATGTTCGGCATTCTGCCAATCGGTCAGTTGTTGTGGCAAAACATTCAACCAAGGTTGCAGGCGCGTATCTTGGGCAATGAGTTGGTAAAAATTGGCAAAATTAAACATAGTTTTTCACTGAGTAAATAAAATATAAATTTGACACAAAGCGCAGAGCACCAAAAATGTCTCGCTTCTCGCTTCTCGCTTCTCGCTTCTCGCTTCTCGCTTCTCGCTTCTCGCTTCTCGCTTCTCGCTTCTCGCTTCTCGCTTCTCGCTTCTCGCTTCTCGCTTCTCGCTTCTCGCTTCTCGCTTCTCGCTTCTCGCTTCTCGCTTCTCGCTTCTCGC
>NZ_AFWD01000023.1:0-545 GCF_000222565.1 Vibrio sp. N418 | reverse complement strand
TAACGCCGCATTAAGTGGTGAACAACGCGACCACCCAAACCCAAACCTTGCCACATTTAGCACTAAAGCTGACCTGAACTGAAATTGCCAAGCGTTGAGAATCCGTCTTAAATGCTTTGTTATGTTTTAGCACAATTCGTTGATTTACTTGGCAAAGAACTGAAGTATTGACCGGTATTTCTGAACCAAATCACAACCTAGCACTAGCTTGACCGGCAGATGCGCCAAACCCAAGACGAGTAAGCCCACTTCCCTGATAATGAGGCAACTCGACCAAGGTTCAACAAGCGCCCTTTCTTAGCACAAGCAGCGCAGAACAATGGATATTTGCCGAGGCAACTGCCAAGGTTATTGGCTAATTGGGAAATACGCCCAAAGCGACTTTGAGCCAGAGAAACAAGACGACCAAACCACCTGAAAACTAGAATGAAGCAACCCACGAACCTTGGCATGTTTTACGGGCTAAGTGGTTTAAGAACGGGGCGACAATGCTGATTTGCTGAGTCTACTCCCAACGAGTAGCCTAAGGGGGAAAGAACGACTCG
>NZ_AFWD01000024.1:0-161953 GCF_000222565.1 Vibrio sp. N418 | reverse complement strand
AATTGAATTGATTGTTCGGTAACAGTTCAACTAATTTCTTATATCGAGTTGTCCACTAACGCCCAAAAACCCTTTCAAAGGTGCTTCTTTAATACAAAGGACAGGCACTGATACAAAAAGGGTACAAACAGGACAGACACTATATAGAAAAATCATGATTCTGAGATGTCGAGCAATATCAAGGTCATCGATACTCTTTAAATTGCTGATCATTTGGCGTTTATTTGGTGGAAAAATACAATATTGGTTAAATGAGGTGAGGTTGGAGGAACGAAGACAAACGAATATGGTCATTCGTTGGATTGGCTGTGTTATTAAGAGAGTAAATCGGCGATATTCAACCATCTAAGCGAAAAAGATGTATCCGTTTTTTGTTTAAGTGACTTCTGGCTGGTTCGATAGTGCAGAGACAGCCAACGGCGGTACTACGATGACGTTCTAATTCAGTACAGGCTCTGAGCCAATTGCGCTGGTTTAGGTTGAGCCGTTGTAGTATCGGCGGCACGCCTGCCCCTAAATAAGCTTTTCCCTCTCGAAATTGGCGCGCACTCCAATCCACCAGTTCAAGATAATCCATCAGTCGAAAGGGAATGCCATCGAGTTTTTTGTTGGTTGGATTGCCGATAAACGGGTGCAAGCATGGAGCGGTTTCTTGTTGATGGTTTAACGCTTTCAATCTGGCTTGTATCGAAGTGAATTCTGAGGTTTCTGGCGTTTTGGCAATGCCCGCTCTCAATGGGTTTAAATCGACATAAGCCATCGCCGCAGCGAGTGCTTGTTCATCGAGTAATGCCTGACTTTTAAAGCGGCTTTCCCAAACATGCCCCTTACAATCTTCTTCTCTATTGGCTTGGCAAGCAATATCAAAATTGAGCTCTTTCATAAACCAGCTAAGACTCCATAAGCGAGAGCGCCAAGAGTCAATGATTAACAAACAAGCTTCTGTTTCCGCCTCAGTGGCTAATTGCCCCAATAACCAGCGTGAACAAGACTTGGAAGTTTGTGCTCTTGCTGCCAGCGCTCGACCACTTCATGGTTAGAAAGCGTAGTGGCCTTGTCTCGATTGATATGCATGACCAGATGATAGTGGTTGCTCATAATCGCATAAGCACAAATATCGATGCAGTAGACTTGCGAGAGCGCATACATTTTGTTTTTGATCCACTCGCGGCGATGCTCAAAATTTTGCTTTGTTAACGGGTCAATACCACACAATAAACTGCGCCTAACGCAGCGAGAAACGCAGTGATAATAGGGTGTTGCATCGACGGATATCTGTTGTCTTCTGGCTGTGGTCATTGTTGGTCTCGAGTAGTGTTCACCTCTCAATAATCAAAGACAGAAAGACAGTCGCAATATTAAATACCTCAACGTATAACGAGCTTATCACCAAACCATACTTTGGTTACGTTATGGTGTGTGTCCTTTTTGGTGAGCGATACTTTGGTTACTTCATGGTGAGTGTCCCTTTTGGTGAGCGGTCGGTTGCCAGAAGCTATACGGTTCAAATAAGCATTGGCTACCATAAACGTTTGCTCTCAGAGACGGCGATGTTCTGTTTGAAAAAACTGTTCGGCGGTACATTAAGCTTAAGAAGTTACAATGCTCAGGTTTGTGAGATTTACGCCATGATAAAAGCGTTAAATAAGCTTACAGGGCTAGGTATGCCTGAAACGGTAGTAATCGCCTAACAACTAGTCATGTTAGGTGCGTTTTTAACTGAAATCGAATAGGGAAACAAAGCGTAACTAGGGGCTACGCTTCATTTACTAAACTAACCATCCTTTATTATCTTTAACTTATTGATTGTAAATTGAAATAATAAGTAAAAGACGGCATCATGCGAATATGAAAGGTGATCGTTTGCCATCTAACTAGCGGTATATGAGGAGAACTCGGTATGATGAATCGTTTTACAGTATTGTTATTATTAGTTTCAAACGATTTATTTGCGGGCGATAGTCGCCTCTTGGAGTTGGTTAGAGAATTTCAAATTGCAAAGTCTGAATATGGCGAGTTTAGCTCTCAGAGTTTACATAAGCAAAGAAAAATACAGATATACAGTCAAGCACGAAGCATCCTTTCTTCTATAACAAACGAGTGCACTGTCGAAATAGAATCAAGATGCAATTTAAAGTCAGAGCGTGACGTTGTCAGTTGCTTGGATAGCGATAGAGATTATTTATCAGAGTCTTGTAATATGGCGCTATCGAGTTTCATTGGTGGTCAGTATTTTGATAAAAGCTTCGAACATAAAGGCATTCTGATTTCAAAAGGTTCATACTTTTTCTATCAACCTAGGAACCCTAAAATGAAAATTGTTGCAGCGGTGCTAACAGAGGGTTTTAATTATAAAGGTGTAGAGTATAAAAGTGGCCGCATAGATTTTAATATTAATGGATTAGAAAGTGCATATTTAGCATATGATCAAATTATTGATGGCGTTCTTTATTCTTCTGATTTATTAGGTGTTTTCTTTCATGATAATGGGAAAGTAAAAGAAGGTGTTTTGGCTGCTGATACGAAGTTTGGATCTTATGTTTATAAAGCATCAACTCAGATTTCGCTTGATGAAAGAGGGAACGTGACAAGCGGAAGACTAGCAAATGACTATATGATTTCAGGCGAGAAGTATGCTGCTGGAGATCTTGTTGTGTTTGAGCAATTTCGTTTTTAGCTATAGGTATCGTACGGATTTACCATCGTTGTGATCTGTACCATTAGCTTTAGACAGCCAGTTAAGCGTGCGACGTTTCCATACTTTAAGTAATTCATAAAGTGCTAAAGCTCGATTTTCCAAAACACATTTTTGTCCAGATACGTGCCAGCGATATCATCGCTAGCAGAGTCGCGAAGTTGATTGACGCCAGGTAGCTTAGCCCAATAACCAAAAAGCGAACCATTCGGTTCGCTTTTGAATTATTAGGAATTAACCAACTTCATTAAGATAACCAACTTAATTAGTTATCCTCAATCCTCACACTCCTATTGATAATGATCCACACTTGGGCATGAGCAGATCAAATTACGATCGCCATAAACATTATCGACGCGGTTTACGGTTGGCCAGTATTTCGATTGCTTGGTGGCGTAAGATGGGAAACACGCAACCTCACGCGAGTAAGGACGATCCCATTGGTCATCAGACAGATCCACTTGTGTATGTGGTGCATTCACCAGTGGGTTGTTATCTAACGGCCATTCACCATTTTTCACTTTGTCCATCTCTAAACGAATAGCAACCATGGCTTCGCAGAAGCGATCCAACTCTTCCAAGTCTTCCGATTCGGTTGGCTCAACCATCAACGTGCCCGCCACTGGGAACGACATCGTTGGCGCGTGGAAGCCGTAATCCATTAAGCGTTTGGCAATGTCTTCTTCGCTAATGCCGGTGGCTTCTTTGAGTGGACGAATATCGATAATGCATTCGTGCGCCACACGGCCATTGGTACCTCGGTAAAGCACTGGGTAGTATGGGCGCAGCATTTCCATCACATAGTTGGCATTTAAAATTGCCACCTTGGTTGCTTCGGTTAAGCCTACTTCGCCCATCATGGCAATATAAGCCCATGAGATAGGTAGAATTGATGCACTGCCGAGATCTGCAGCGGAAACGGCAAACGCTTCGCCTTCGACTCCGTTTTCAATATGACCGGGTAGGAAAGGTGTAAGGTGGGATTTCACCCCAATAGGTCCCATACCTGGGCCACCACCACCATGCGGAATACAGAAGGTTTTGTGCAGGTTAAGGTGCGAAACGTCTGAGCCAATAAAGCCCGGCGTGGTTAAGCCTACTTGCGCGTTCATATTGGCACCATCAAGGTACACTTGGCCGCCAGCTTTGTGCACCATTTCGCATACCAGCTTCACTTGTTCTTCATACACGCCGTGGGTTGAAGGGTAGGTGATCATGATGCTGGATAGGTTATCGCGGTGTTTTTCGATTTTATCAGCCAGATCGTTAATATCGATGTTACCTTCTTGGTCGCATTTCACTACCACGACTTTCATTGACACCATAGAGGCTGTAGCAGGGTTAGTGCCATGCGCGGAGCTTGGGATCAAACAGACATTGCGATGTGCGTCGCCATGGCTTTCATGGTAACGCTGAATCGCGATAAGACCTGCGTATTCGCCTGATGCTCCAGAGTTTGGTTGTAGCGAGAAGTCGTCGTAACCGGTGATTTCACACAGTTTCTGCTTAAGATCTTTCGCTAGCGCGGTGTAACCAGCGGCTTGCTCAAGAGGCACAAATGGGTGCAGCGCGCCAAACTCTGGCCAAGTGACAGGAATCATTTCGGCAGCTGCATTGAGTTTCATGGTACAACTGCCCAGCGGGATCATGCCATGAGTGAGCGAGAAGTCTTTATTTTCTAGCTGTTTAAGGTAACGCATCATCTGCGTTTCACTGTGATGAGTGTTAAACACTGGGTGCGTTAAATATGTGCTGGTGCGACGACAAGATTCAGGAATCGCAGCAAACTCATTTTTCTCTATATCCACGGCGAGAGCTGCCACATTTTCTTTGATATCAAAGATGTTAAAGAGTGCTTCGATATCCACGACAGTGGTAGTTTCATCTAAGCTTACGCCGAGTTGGTGTGAAGATTTTAGCAAGCGAAGGTTGATGTCGTTTGACTGGGCTTTTTGATAGAGCGCTTCGGTTTGATCACCACTGTTGATGGTAATGGTGTCAAAAAAGCTATTATGCGCCAGTTCGTAGCCTGACTTAGTTAGCCCAGCGGCAAGGATTGCCGTCATATGGTGTGTGCGACGAGCGATAGTACGCAAGCCTTCTGCACCATGATATACCGCGTAGAACGAGGCCATATTGGCCAGTAGAGCCTGCGCAGTACAGATGTTTGAGGTCGCTTTCTCGCGGCGGATATGTTGCTCACGAGTTTGCATTGCCATGCGCAGCGCTTGGTTACCTTTAGCATCAATGGAAACACCGATAACGCGACCAGGCATGGTACGTTTGTGTTTGTCTTTGGTCGCCATGAAGGCGGCGTGTGGGCCACCATAACCCATTGGCACGCCAAAACGCTGAGCAGAGCCTATTACTACATCGGCGCCCATTTCACCCGCAGGTTTTAAAAGCGTACTGGCAAGCAGATCGGTGGCGACGGTCACTAGAGTTTTGTTGGCTTGCGCGGCGCTAATGATATCAGTGATATCGCGTACTTCACCCGTGGTCGATGGGTATTGAACTAAAGCTCCGAACACATCGTGATTAGGTAGTGAGTCAACGTCATCAATGACCACGTCAAAACCGATGTATTTTGCACGGGTTTTAACCACTCCAATAGTTTGTGGGTGCACATCCGTAGCGACGAAGAACTGGTTACTTTTGCTCTTGCCTGCTCGTTTGCATAGGGCCATCGCTTCCGCAGCCGCAGTGGCTTCATCCAACAAGGATGCATTGGCGATTTCCATGCCAGTTAAGTCCATCACCATTTGTTGGAAGTTGAGTAGTGCTTCAAGGCGGCCTTGTGATATTTCCGGTTGGTAAGGCGTATAAGCGGTATACCAACCTGGATTTTCGAATACATTACGCAAAATAACATTTGGCGTGAAGGTGTTGTAGTACCCTTGGCCAATGTAAGTGCGCTTAATTTGATTGAGCTTGGCAAACTGTTTCATGGCGGCAAGCATATCGGCTTCACTCTTGGCTTCGGTGAGCATGAGTGGTTTTTCCAAGCGGATTTGTGCTGGCACGGTTTGAATGATCAACTCATCCAAGCTTTTTGCATCGATCGCATCGAGCATTGCTTGTTGGTCGGCTTTGTTTGGTCCGTTGTGGCGAGCAACGAACTCATGTTGAGTGCTGAGGCTTTGAAGTAGTGTTGTCATTATCCTTTACCTTCTGGCTCGGATGTCGGGGGCTTTTTGACTCTGGTGAGAAAAAGATACCGATATCCATTAATACGAGCCTTTAAAAAAAGCCGCCCACTTTCATGGGCAGCTTTTGCTGATTTATTATTCTTCTTCGATAGAGTTTAAATATTCGTCTGCGTCTTTGAGATCGTTTAACTCTTCCGGATCAGACAATTTTACTTTGACGATCCAACCGCCTTCGTATGGCTCTTCGTTGATAAGCTCAGGACTGTCCTCAAGCTCCTCGTTCACTTCGATGATTTCACCGGTGACTGGCGCGTAGATGTCAGATGCGGCTTTCACTGATTCAACTAATGAGAAGTTTTCACCTGCATCGATTTCTGCTTCGACTTCAGGTAAGTCTACGAAAACAACATCACCAAGCATTTCTTGTGCATGCTCAGAGATGCCGATGGTTACAGTACCATCACCGTTATCACGCACCCATTCATGGCTGTCTGTAAACTTGAGGGTTTTGTCCATTGCTTGATCTCCACATTTCATTTTTAGGTAAAAAGAGAGTGCAGGCAGATGTTATCTCATCTTTCTTTTTTACGTGTTAGGAAGGCCCTAAACACTCTGCACTTGCTTGCTACCATTGCGTCTAAATTATTACGTCTATATTACTGAGTCTAAATTTTGCTACGCCAAAGCCGCGGCTTGTCTGTTTTGCTGATCAAGTCTTTTTCAAGACGCTAATCAGCAAAACATCGCCTGACCTTATTATCGATCACAAGTCCGCATTGATCAGTTTGCATTACTTTAATGCGGATTTTTGAGTGACCGATCACTGAATTACGCTCTGTTTAGTCACGGATTCTAGGCTACGTTTATTTCGAATAAGGTGAGTGCGCTCTTGGTAAGCATCGAGCCTCTGTTTCTGCCTTATTGAATGGTTGTAAATGCCCATGAATAAACGATTTGCAACTAACATCTCGGTAACATAGCGGTTGGTGTAAAAACAATCAACCCTAAAATTTCCTATAGGAAACATAGTTTCAGGATTTGTTAGCAAACCCACGATTGGCGAACTTTTATCCTTTTTTCTTTTGAGGGCTTATTGCACAATGCAACGTCATACAGGATGTTTAATTCGCTGGGGGATGCATGGCGGAAGAAATTTATGATGAGTATCCATCATTAACACTAGCTAAAGAGAGCCAAGAGCAGGCCATTGCGCCACTGAAGCTGGGAGTACGCATCAAAGAGATCCGCGCCCGCTTAGGTATTACCTTGGAAGAGGCTAGTCAGCGCACTGGGTTGGCACGTTCAACGTTAAGCAAAATTGAAAATGAGCAAATATCGCCAACCTTCCAGGCGATGCAAAAATTGGCCAACGGTTTGCAAATAGACATGCCACAACTCTTTGAAGCACCTGAGAAAAAGGTGGCGACGGGGCGCAGGGATATTACATTGCAAGGGCAAGGAAAACCGCACCCGACACAAACTTACGAGCATGAATTACTGGCCACGCAATTGCTCAACAAGAAGATGATGCCATTTAAAAGCCGTGTTCGTGCCCGTTCATTTGATGAATATAGCGATTGGGTTAGGCATGAAGGTGAGGAGTTTTTATTGATTCTTTCTGGCTCTGTTACCTTCTATTCCGAGTTCTATGAACCGGTTGTTTTGGGTGAGGGTGACAGTGTTTATTATGATGCCAATATGGGGCATATGCTGGTTTCAATCAGTGATGAAGATGCTCATATTCTTTGGGTAACCGCAAAATAAGCAGGTTGTTTCCAATTGGAAATACACACTGCAATCATGGATTTCTTGAGCTGGCCGAAGCCAGCTCATATTATTTTATGCCTCTTTGCATGGCAATGAATACGGTAACGAATGTTCGTAAAATGTTAAATGTCACACTTTACATCTATGGGTAAATTTTAACCGTGCAAACTCACCTGTATCATGTTTATTATCGGAAACAAGATTTCTTATCGGTTCCTGCTTAACTCGATCGCAGGAATCCGAAGTAGAACCAAACGGACATTTGGAGAGCCCCATGACTGAAGTGCTACTGACCACACCATTGCATGATTTGCATCTTGAAGCGGGGGCGAAAATGGTCCCTTTCGCCGGTTACGATATGCCAGTTCAATACAAGTTAGGTGTAAAAAAAGAACATTTACACACTCGTGAACAGGCAGGTTTATTTGATGTGTCACACATGGGGCAATTGCGTTTAAAAGGCGTGGATGCAGCAGCATTTCTTGAAACTTTAGTGCCAGTCGACATTATCGATTTACCGGTAGGTAATCAGCGCTATGCGTTTTTTACCAATGCTCAAGGCGGCATTATGGATGACTTGATGGTGGCCAATTTAGGTGACCATTTGTTTGTTGTCGTTAATGCGGCATGTAAAACACAAGATATTACTCATCTACAAGATCATCTTCCGCAAGGGGTTGAGCTTGAGGTGATTGAAGATCGTGCGCTACTTGCATTACAAGGGCCTAAAGCGGTGAATGTTTTACAGCGTTTACAACCTGCGGTGGCAGAGATGATCTTTATGGATGTCGGTCAATATTCTTTGCTCGATGTGGATTGCATCATTTCTCGTAGCGGTTATACCGGTGAAGATGGCTATGAAATATCGGTGCCAGCTGAACATGCGAAAGCATTAGCACAAGCATTACTTGCCGAACAGGAAGTTGAGTGGATTGGGCTTGGTGCTCGTGACTCTCTGCGTCTTGAGTGCGGTTTGTGTCTGTATGGCCATGATTTGGATGAAACCACTACCCCTGTCGAAGCGAGTTTATTATGGGGCATTCAAAAGGTACGTCGCTCTGGTGAAGCGCGTGCTGGTGGCTTCCCGGGGGCAGACATTGTTCTTACTCAGATTGAAACAAAGCAAGTAGCGCGCAAACGCGTGGGGTTAGTTGGAGAAACCAAAGCGCCAGTACGCGAAGGTTGTGAGTTGTTTGATGCTGATGGTCAGCGAATTGGTAATGTAACCAGTGGAACGGCAGGCCCTACAGCAGGTAAGCCTGTGTCAATGGGGTATGTGAGCGCCGATCTTGCCACAGTCGGCACACAAGTTTTCGCTGAAGTTCGCGGAAAGATGTTACCAATGACGATCGAAAAGATGCCATTTGTTCCGCAAAGGTATTTCCGAGGCTAATTGATTTTATTCACTTAGTGCTTGTTGGACCGATAAATTTAGGATAAAAGATCACTTTAAAATCGGCTGAGCGATAGCGTTGAGTCGATGACTATTATTCAGCAAGCTCAAGGAAGAAAAATGAAACACAATGTTTATTTTGAAGGTAATGTACAGTCACTAGCGTTTACTCAACTAAGCGATGAATCAAGTGTGGGTGTGATGGCTCCTGGTGAATACACCTTTGGCACCGCATCTCCAGAGAAAATGACCGTGATTAAAGGTGCACTAACGATCAAACGTGAAGGTGAGCTTGATTGGACTACGTTCAAAGACGGTGAGTCATTTAACGTTTCAGGTGATTCTTCATTTGAACTTCGTGTTGAAATGGCGACCGCATATTTCTGCGAATATCTATAAAAAAAGTGCCGCGCTTAGGCGCGGCATTAACCAAACTGCTTTTAATCGCAGACGACAGTGGATGATGTCTTCGTCGGTTATAATTCTTTCCCCAATCCCCACTTATATTGCAGCTATTGAGTATAAGTAAAAACCTTAGCGTTATTCTGCGTTACTTTTTCTATCAACTCCCCTTGGTAAAACTGACCATTATGTTCGATAAATTCGATGGGTGAGTTCGTAATATCCGAGCCTACAATTCAATCAGTTGACTATACTTATAGTATCCATAATCGTTTATGAGGAGGTAAGTATGGCAGTGGGTTCCCGACGTACTGACTCAAATTCACGTTATGATCCTGATGAAGGTTTTACTCCTGATCAACTTCATCGCTTTGGTCGAGTGGCTAATCGTGCCCAGATTGCGCGAGAGCAGCGTCAACGTGCGGAGGATTTAGATCTTAGTGAAGACGATGCAATCGTGAAACGTGCGAAAAAGCGAGCACTCAAGCCGATTATTCCCTCGTTATCGGAAAATAAGCATTCTGTTCGTTACGCTATTTGGCTCATTGTTGCGTTAGTCGGGTTACTTTGGGTGATGTACATGACCGGTTAAGCGTTGTTGAGCTTCCTGACATTGCCTTCTGTTAATGTGGGAATCTCTTGCAGTGAACAAAGCGTGTCACCATGGTAATACTGAAATTGATTCTTCCCTTTATGTTTCGCTGCATACATCGCTTTATCTGCGCAACGTGTTAACTCATGTAAGTTATCTGCATCTTGAGGATATAACGCTACCCCGACGCTAACGGTTAAGCTGCTTACCTGTTTCGAACCGGAATAACTGTCCTGAAATAAATGACAAATTCGATGCAAAATACCTTCTAGATCCTGCTTGCTGCGCACATCATAAAGTAAAATGACAAACTCATCTCCGGCAAATCTTGCGATTGAGTAGTCGTGTTTATTACTGTCACGATCTCGGGTTCTAATGTTGTTCTTTAACCGTTTGGAGAACTGTTGTAACACTCGATCGCCCACTTCATGCCCATAGGTGTCATTGATTTCTTTAAAGTCATCAATATCTAAAAAGACCAGAGCGGTTGTTGAAGGTAAGTGGATTATTTCTGCCAATTTTTTGGTTGCCCAATGTTCAAAACTCCACCGATTAGCCAGCCCGGTTAATTGATCGAGGTAGGCGAGATCTTCTATGCCTTCACGGTAGAGCGACTGGATATAGTTGAGCATTTTAGAGTAGTAGAAAGAGGCGGTATTGCAGATCAAGCAGATGACGACAAGGCTTAGAATGAAACGCTCATGTGAGGTATCCAACTGAGTAAAAACCGCATCGGTAAAAAGGCTTGCGGCGATCGCTAAGGCGCAAAAGGACACACTGAACAAAAGACCTGTTCTGAATTCATTGATCAAAATCGTTGCGGCGATAATAGGGAAAATCCACATTAAGCGATCAGGAAAGCGTTCACTGTAGAGAAGCAATATCACGCCTTGCAGCATGAGTACGCCAGTGAGGATAAGGTCTGAGTAATTGAGGCTGCGATGGTAGTGAAGGTGCCAAAGATTAAGGGCTAACACCACGCAACAGACAAAGTTGATGGTCGCGAATACATTTTCATGGTTCGCGAAGTAAGCAAAACCATAACCAGTCAACACGCAGATAGAGAGTAGCGAGCACAGGCGCACCAATTTACATTTTCGAGTTGCACGGATATCTGCCATTTCTTCTAAGTGTCTGCCGACAAAATTACTCATTTGTAGCTATGCCTCCTAACTCATATTCTGCCCTAAGTCTAGGAGATTAAATCCACTCTGAAGTCTGGATAGCGGTGTTTTACTGTGACCAAGGTCTTGAAATTATATGAATCTATAGTGTGATTTCGTTACAAAGCGGAAAGTTGCTCGGGTTATTTGATCCGCTAAGATCATGCAGATTGACGTTGATGAGCGAGTAGCGGTGCTTTTTTATAAAAAGACGCCCTCGAAGGAGGGCGTATGATGGGTTATTTGGCTTCAAGTCCGTAAGGAAGTCGCGTGAAGATCTCTGGTTGATTGGTATAGGTTGGCGCTTGGTTTACTTGTTGCCAATCGAGCAACATGATCGCTAGTACATTGCGGTGCTCACCTTTGGAGAAGTCAAAGTCGCCAGTATTTGAAGGTACCATACCATGCTGCTTATTAACGGCTGCGGCAATGGCCGCGCGTGTTTTGGCCACCACTGGGTCATTTTCAAGGCCGGCAAGTAAGAAGTTAATCCCCACTTCTGCGATGACATCTTCTTTTGCGCGGATCAGAATCTCATCGATATTGTCTCGATAGTAGTCATAGATCCATTGATGATCTTTTTCGTTGACCTGTTTTTGGTAATACTCTGATTCAGCAAAAATGATGTGCGTCATGCCATACAGTTTATTGCCGTATTGCTGCGGAGAGAGCTTGCTGTCTTTATCGTCAGGGTAGGTTTTGCGAAATGCTTCGATAAAAGCCGGTACGACATCTTGTTCTCCAAGTTGGCGTAACCAGTAAACTTGATTGGCTAGTTGTGCTGCCCATGCGCGAATCATCTCAGGATCACTGGCGTAGTGGTTAAAATCGTAACGGCGGATCACTTGACGCAATTTTGCATCTTGTTGGTGCTTGAGGCCATATTCGTTTGCTCTTGCCATCGAGCCAAGTAAGTCGACGCCCAGGTAGAGATATTCTGGTGTGTGTTTTGTGACGGTATAGCGGCGCATGCTGCGTTCATCTTCGTCACCAACGTAACCTTCTAGGCGTTTTTCTGAATAAAGATAGATTTGTTCCGGAGTGTTTACGTCTGCTGCGAAGTAATTTAATCGACTCGCGACGCGGGCAAGATCACTCCAGATTGCCGCGGAGTATTTTTTATCTAATGTTTGGCGATACATTCGCAAACCATAGTGGCCTTCTTTGAAAGCAGGCAGTGTGAAGAGCTTTTGCTCATAAGTTTGACGGATCAAATCAGCTGATTGTTGGTATTGTTCACTCTGTGTATCAGCGAAAGCAGAATGTGATAGGGTTAGGCCAAGTATGAGGGTGAGAAAATAGCGGCGCATCGAATATCCCTAGTAAAATGATGAGTATACAACAATAACAAACATTACTGTTGTCAATGTGAGTAATCAGTCAGATTCACGTAAAGTTATTTAATTCAATAAATGGCCCTATTTGATGGTGCGGAAGGTGAGATTAATTCGCGGCTCTTTAGGCCGTTTTGTTTTAGGTAAAGCGTGTTTCCAGTAGTGTTGTAATGCCCCGCCCATTACGAGCAAAGCGCCGTGGGAAAGCTCTAGGCGAATAGTTTCACCACTTTGGGTATGTTTAAGAGCAAACATTCTACGTGCCCCCAAGCTGAGAGAAGCTATAACGGGGTTAATGCCAAGCTCGGGCTCATTGTCTTGATGCCATCCCATTGAGTCTTGACCATCGCGGTAGAGATTTAATAAGACGGAGTTGAACTGACTTTGGCATACCTGTTCGCAACGCTGTTTTATAGCGATGATTTCTTGTGGCATTGGTTGAGCTTCGAGCGTCAGCCCTGAATATTGATAATTGCGCTCACCATACCAAGCGATGAGCCTAGGCTGCGGAATCGTTTTTCCAAATAGAGAGATGGATTTTTGCTGCCAAGCGGTTCGATGCAACAAAAGTGAATGGAGAGCATCGGCTTCCTCTTTAGCGATAAAGTCGGGCAGGTATAAGAGCTTGCCATCCTGCACCGTTTGCCATTTCCTGCTTTTTTCCATTTATTTTCTCCATTATCGGCTCAATTCATCAATGAATTGCCTTTTTTGACGGTGAATTCTACGCCGCGTAGTATAGTTTACTAATGATAAAAATATAAATTGCAGCATCTCTCTGTTGATCATGACGGGAGCATGCAAAGCAATAGTAGCGCCAAGTTGTTTTTTTTGGCTAATAGCGCTTTCGCGAGTCGCATTTAGCTTGTTTAAGGGGGAGCGGTAGAATGAAGCACCGCCAAGGCTGGTATTGGCCGTTATTTCTATGTTGGGCCATGTTTATGCTCATTGCTGTGATGGGAGTGGAGTTTTTAAATCGCTATCAACAGCAATACCTTAATTCGTTAGAGCAAGAAGATGCCAAAGAAGATCTTTCCTTAGTGCGTTCTCGTTTGGAGTCATTAATTGTCTCTGATATCTATGTCTTGAATAGCTTGCCAGTTTTGGTCGCGCTAAATCCTGATATGAAGAAACTGGATTGGAACAAATTGGCTGAAAATGTTTTTCAACGTAGTCGCCATATTCGTGTGATTGGGCTAGCGCCCAATGATGTGGTTAAGTACATCTATCCGCTTGAGGGTAATGAATCCGTCTTAGGGTTAGATTATCGAATGGTTCCCGAACAATGGTCTTCGATTCAGAAAGCCAAATCGATAAAAGAAACATTTATTGCAGGGCCTGTGGAATTGTATCAAGGAGGCCGGCACTTGATTGCTCGCTTGCCTATTTTTATCGATGCTCCCTTTAACCAAAACTATTGGGGAGTGTGCAGCGTTGTGATTGATTTGAACGCTCTTTTTGAAGACGCAGGCGTATATCGGTTAGATCAGCAATATAATATCGCTCTACGCGGGGTCGATAGTTCTGGCCATGCGGGGGCGATGTTCTTCGGTGAAAAAGAGACCTTCACTAATGCTTTTGCAATTGAAAATGTTTACTTTCCTTATGGACATTGGGTGATTGCGGCCTCAGCAAAAAATGATTTCTTAAGTCAACTTGATTGGTATCAAGTCCACAGCGCGCGCATTATTGGCTATTGTGCCTTGTTTGCTATCTCACTGTCGTTCCTCGCGATATCGCGTATGTATCACACCGCAAACGAACGTTCGTTGCACGATGAACTGACGGGGCTACCCAATCGGCGATATTTTATTTATACCATCGAGCATCAATTTTCACTCGCAATAAGCTCAGAAGTGAACGAGGGCTTCGCAGTGCTGAATATTGATTTAGATAAGTTTAAATCGGTCAATGATCAGCTAGGGCATGCGGCGGGAGATAAAGTCCTAAAAGTTATCGCTCAACGTATTCAAGGAGCTCTAAGGGCATCGGATGTGGTTGCACGGGTTGGAGGCGATGAATTTCTGGTATTGCTCCCTAGAGTCGCGACAGAACATGATGTAGAGCGTATTGTCAGCACTTTGACTCGTGCAGTGAGTACGACTCCAATTATGTATGATCATCATGCTATCAACATTGAGGTGAGCATTGGCTATGCACTCTACGATCGAAGATTTGTGAGTGTGGAAGAGATGTTTAAGTTAGCTGACAGCCGAATGTATCACGTCAAAAATCAACATCATTAGCCATAATGTTCGCAATTTGCAAATTGAGGATTTGCAAAATATTCTATATTTGCATTTTGCAAAAGCACTATGCATGATGTTTTCATGAAACAGCTGAACATTTAACCAAAAACAATCGTTTAGATAAATTAAAAAACTTGGCACGCATTGTGCTTTATTAAATATGACCCTTATTAAGCCGAGGGTCACCTAGCCAACTGACGTTGTTAGTGAACCGAATATTTGTTCACAATCATACATAGCCAATCATCTCTATTGTGATTGGCTTTTTTTCTGCCTAAATTTCAGTAATGCAGTCGATTTCACTCTATCCCGTTAATTATCACCACAACGCTGATAACAACTTGGTTGTCGCGGGCAAACAGCTCCGCGTGAACAGATAACTCGTGCGTCAGAATAGAGCCCTCGCTCGACCCAATTGATGTTCAGTATTTTCGCAATCGTAGTAAATTCTTGCTGAATGTGTCTTGGTATTGGTGCACTGCCACCACTTTCAACACACAAGGCTTTTAACTCTTCAGCAATGGCACGCGATTGGCCGCCTTGCGCATCGATGGCGGGGTTGAGATCTATCCCGGCACACAATACGCGATTGTTACCTGCAGGGTCGGTCATGTTGATCGATTCGCAGCAATAGATTCGCGGTTCATCACCAACGTGCAAAATAGAGATTTGTGCAGAAGTGGCACTCTGCGGCTCTGATAAACGTCTAAATACTGCCCAGTGTTGGCAGGGATCGTTCACTTTACGCATATTGCCCCAAGGTAGCGGGATGCCATTACCACGATACACCGCTTTGAGCTTGTTTTGGCCATAAGCATCGAAATAGTGCCAGTGAGGATAAGGCGATACAACGGTCATTCGTCGCATGGCAACGGATGGCGAAACCCCCGCTTTTTTATGTACATCTATTTCGTAGCCATTGCGATCGAGTAACTGGCGAAAGGGCACTTTAGGGCACAGCAAGGCTCCGGCGAAGAAACTGGATTCAAAATCGCGCCATGCTTGCAAAATATCCTTTGAGTTCAAGTCAGAACTGCTGTTTTGATCTGGATGCTCTTCCCAGCTATTTGCATGACCGACCGAGAGAACGCTTTTTAAGCCTTCTTTTGAGTGCAAGACGCAATGGCCGATATAAACCGCTAGGTCATACTTGAGACGAGTAGGGTAATCACGCAGAATTTCATTGATATAGATAAAACCCGGCGGTTCAAAAAACGAAGTTACCACTTGTTTTGCGCTGACCCCTAGTTCATCAACCACATCTTGTGGCGAGCGTGAAATCCAACGAATCGTCAGTCCCATACTACGGGCGATATCCATAAGATCTTGCGCCGACAAGTTCAAGCGCTTGAGGCCAACCTCTTCCGCTGCTCTTTCGAGATCGGGAAAGTGGTTTTGATGACTCTCTTGATGAGCGCGGATCAAAAGGTGCGCAAATTGACGACCAGTAATGCCGGTTTGCGAGAGCATTTCTGGAATGGCGATTTGTAAAATGTCTTTTGAGAAGAGAAAGCTTGGTTCGAGCGCCATGCCACTAATCCCACCGCGGTTGCCTTTATCGGGGGTAATGGCTTCGTGAGCAGGCTCATCATCTAAAAACCAAGCCGGATCTTTTTGGAATACCTCGGCGATCACTTCAAGCATATCGATGCTTGGTACGCGCTTACCTCGCTCTATCATCGAGAGATAAGAAACGGATGGCGCATATTCAGGATTGATCCGAATACAACGCGCTGAGAGATCTTCCATCGTTAAATGGTTACGTTTCCTAAGATTCCTAATTTTTGTTCCTAGGAAATGGGACTGACGTATTAAGCTTTTTGACAAGGACATTTTGTAAAATTCACATTGTAAAATTTTTGTTGTGAAATTGTAGTCAAAAATTCGCTAGTCTACAAAGTATGCAAGTTCACAAATTTGTCATTAAATTGCTAAACAAGTTTCATGAACTGCGTAGGGACTTAGATGATGTGTTATCCGCGAGGGAAAGACTATGAATATGCAAACTTTCGATAATAATGAGATTCAAACGAATACAGCGCCATTTATTGCAAATGCAGTCTTTGCCGTGGAAGCAATCAATGCTGAACAAGCAGCAGAGAAACAACTCAAAGCTAAGCAGCTACTTGATAGACTGTTTCCGCTTGAGAATGGTTCACACAGTGATGTAACCGCTTATGTGATTGATTACCGCCACGTAATGGCTTACTTCAAAGATGGCCGTCATAGTGGTTTGAAGCACCCTAAGCACTTTGTGGCTTTTACTGGTGAAAAAGAAGACCCACATTCCGTCGTGCTACGTGATGGCAATGGTAGCCACATGGAAGTGCTGTTTGGTCACCACAAAGGCACTGGGGCAGTTGAACATATCGATATTGATGATATCCAGATGGAAACGTGCACCACATTCCCACAAGCGGATTCAAGTGCGGCGATGCGCCATTGGATTAGCTTGGTGAAAGGGGATCAAAAAGGCCGTCCATGTGCCTGCAGTGAAGACAAGGAGTACACCGCGAAGAACGGTGATGACTACCGACTTGATTGCTGCTTCAAACTGTAAGGTGTGTTGTGGTCGCTGAGTGCAAATTCAGGGAGAACAGGTAAGCAGATTCCAGCCAAATGGCTGGAATTTTTATGCGTTGAACTCAATCAAAGAGAAGTGAGGGTTGTCGGTGAGTGCTTGGAGTGAAAGCATTAACTCTGTTGGTAGCAATATTTCTTCTTGTTTGATTTCTATTATCAAACACTCTTGATGATGCTCGTTATAGCGAGTGTCTCGCGCGACACCTTCGTACACTGACTGATCTTTTAGGGTGATACGTACCAAAAAATGATAAAGACAGGCTATTTCAAGGTAATCGTATTGCTGGCATGAAATCATGATGGTTCCTTAAACGGTTTGAGTTCGACGATATTACCTTCAGGATCTCTGATATAGAGCGAGCGGCCAAAGCCTTGTGCGCCATAACGTTCAACAAACGATTCGGTTTGAATACCATGCTGATGGAGATAACGTAATAGAGTGTCTTCGTCGCGAGCGGCGATTTGTAAACAAAAATGGTCAAGGTTGCGACCATTTTGCTGTGGTGCTTTACCGCCTAATTGTCCCAATTCGCTGTCAACGGTCACTATGTCTATCAAAGCGTGACCGGCTCTGAGTTGCGTTAAGCCTAGGTCGGGTAGGGTACGCTCGATACGGCAACCGAGGATGTGGTGATAAAACTCAAGCATTGCTGTGATTCGACTAGTACGTAACACGAGATGGTCTAAACCGATGATCTCAATCATATCAAATTACCTACGTAATGACGTTTATCTACCTTAGTGAGTGATCCTCGACTGAACATACCATATTCCCCCCGCAATCCTACACGAGCAATTTTGCAGCCAGCAGCAGCATCACGATGCCAATGATTGCTTCTAACACCTTCCATGAGCGTGGATGGCGAAATATTGGAGCAAGTAATCTTGCACCGTATCCTAGGGTAAAGAAGAATAAGAATGATCCTGAGATAGCACCTAAGGCAAAGTGTAGTTTATTGGGTTCGTACTGGGTGGAAATCGAACCCAATAGCACGACGGTATCAAGATAGACATGGGGATTGAGCCAAGTAAAAGCTAAGCAGAGTATTGCAGTCCTTTTGGCATTGGCTTGCGAATCCCCATGTGGGGTTAATGCATGGTTGGTGTTCCATGCTGAATAGAGACTGCGCAAGCCATACCAAAATAGAAACAGTGCTCCGCCGTAACGTGCAAACAGTTCCAAATTCGGAAATTGCTTTATCAACACGCCAAACCCAGCAACTCCGGCCGCAATCAAAATGGCATCCGAGGCCGCGCACAGTAAGCAAACTAAAAAGACATGCTGGCGTTGAATACCCTGCTTTAGAACAAACGCATTTTGCGCGCCAATCGCAATGATCAGTGATAGTCCTAGCGCCAATCCGGCAAGATAGGTACTCATTTAGAAGCTAGAGCCCGGTTGGCTGAGAAAGTCGATTTCTTCGGTTGTGCTTTCACGGCTTAAGATTGCGTTTCGATGTGGGTAACGGCCAAAGCGGTCAATGATTAGCTTGTGCTTGAGCTCAAAATCGTAGTTATTTTCCATGCCCGGTTGAGAAAATAGAACGACGGCTTGTTTATGAATCGCAGCAGACTCACTATGCATAAAAGGCATGTATAAGAAGGATCGTTCAATGGTGGTGAGTGACTTGTCAGCCTCTAACCGAATTGCTTCCTGCGCAAGCCCGAGCGCTAATGGATCTTGGCTGAAAGCCAGTGGGGTATTGCGGTAAATATTGCGTGAAAACTGGTCAAGCACAATGATCTCGGCCAAACGGCCTTCCGGTGTGACGCGCCATGTAAACAGTTCCGCTTGTGATGCTTGCTTGAGTAAATCACCAAATTGATCACGGATGGCGTTATCAACCTCTTGATTGGCAACGAACCAATCTTTTGCTTCGAGTTGGTTAAACCAAAAATCGAGAACTTGTTGTTGCATGTGAACTCCTTTCTTTACACGTGCGTTTTGCCTAGAGTACGCCTGTTGGCGATAGGTTGCCTTCCAAGCGATTGATTTAACAATATAGCGCAGATTCAATACTGACAAAATGGCAAGCTTACTCGTCAACGAGGTGCGGAATAAATAAACAGCAGGGAGTTGATATTTGTCTGGTCAGGCATATAATTTGTCGCCCGCAATCTACGTGCTGAATTAATTATGTCGATATTGAAAAAGCCAGATCGCATCACTGCGATGCAAGACATCATCACGCAAGTGTTGGAAGAGCTGCCTTTGTATGAGCCTGAAACCTATGTTTGTGGTAGCAAAGGAAATTGTGTCGGCTGTCCTAAAAAGTTGCTGGAGATGGTTGATGGTGAACTCACCTATTGGCAGAGTGCTTTGTCACGCGGCATCATCCCCCAATTTGATGAGATTCGACGTTTTGGTAAGATGTGCAGTAGTGTGCGTAAAGGGCTAGCACGTAACAACTTACTACTAAAACCGAGTCGCTAGTTTGGCGCGTGACAATCAAATAAGAAAGGGGAGCGGCATGCTCCCCTTTGCGTTTTTTGGTGATTTATCGCAATCCGACTTCGTTTGTCTCATGGACAACACCAGTTAGAAGCAGGCTTTTTTGACAAAGTAAGGGTTATCAAATTTCTTCTCTGAGCCCAATTCAGACCGTACCAACTTGTTCCAAAGCTGACGATCAAACTCGCTTTTTGGAATCGAAGGGTAGAGCGTTTCAACCTCTTCATACGCAAAGCGCATAAACTGCTTTTTCTTAATTTGGTTGTATTTATTCGCCACACGATTGTGCTTTTTGATCCACTCTAACTTGTAATCATGTAGCGCGGGTTCTGCCTGCTCAAACGGAACGCGTGATAGATAAACACGTTTGTATGAGACTTTTCTATCCAACATGGTACGTAACGCGGTTTGGATGTACTTACCGTGTTGAGTGATGGATATGTCGTCTAACTTAAAGGGCTTAATGTGCCAGCCAGCAGGGAAAAAATCCGCTTGTTTAAAGTACTTGTTGCGCGCTTCAATCGCGTCATGCAATACAATGTCTGACGTACCATTAAAGGTTTGCTGCCAGCGGCCAATACGAATTTGCAAGGCGGTTGGCAAGCGATAAATATTGGTAAATTTATCTTGGTCCATAAGCAAAATACTACTCAAAACAGCCGGTGTCAGTATGAGTGTGTGGCTGATTAGCTTTTAGTAACTAGGGGAGAATATTTTAGTGAAAAATATCCTGCCCTGCGAGTATCAAGTTGTATTCAGATATGACAAAACACCGATGTGGCGTGTTCTCAGCCTGGATTTGTTCGACGGCTTAATAGGGCGTTGAATCATGATTGCTGTAGAATAAACCTTGCCTATGGTGAATACAAGCTTGCCGATAAAACAACCAATACACTCAATCTAGAAAATACAGTGTTTGGCGTAGTCTTTTGCTTCGTTTGCAGTCCAATCACCTTTTGCTTTCTGTTCCATATCACTGCACCAAGCTTCACTTCCTACTTCTGTACAACCCATCAAAAACAAGCCAAGGCCGAATATGGTTAATAATTTTTTCATGGGTTTCCCTTAATCGTTTAATACTATTTTTCTTGATATTTTAGGTGGTTAACATCAATTGCTATGCTGAAATATCAGTGTAATCGCTGTTGTCGCTCAAGCGAATCTTGTTTCTAGTAAAGTTACAGCGCAGATCGCACTGCTATTCACCGTTCTCTTTCAATCGACATAGATCAGCTACTTGCATCTAGTAATAATAACGGAACGAACCGTTTTGTGAACAACTTCACTATTATTTAAGTCTAACTCGGCGATGAAAAGATCAAAATCACACAACGCTTGCAAGCCTAATGCAAAGTAAACTCGCTTGATTATTATCTCATCGAAACGTTTCGATGTGCGTTTGATGAACAAGAAAAGAGAAAATATTAAGCCTCATCGTGACCTAATTTTGTAAGAACGTAATGTTGCAAGACGTGTAATCGAAAGGTCGATGAAATGAAAAAAACAACCCTACTAAATTCAGACATTTCTTATCTACTAGCGACGCTAGGCCACACTGATGAAATCACTATTTGTGATGCGGGGTTACCTATCCCTGATGCTGTTTCTCGTATTGATCTAGCGCTTACTCAAGGCGTGCCAAGCTTTATTGACACCGTGCGTGTCATCTTAACCGAGTCTCAAATTGAAGGTGTCGTGATGGCACAAGAGTTCGCTGATGTGAGTCCTGAACTTCATCAAGCCTTAATGGCTGAGCTTGAGGCAGAGCAAGCCAGATGCAATAAAACTTTCCGTATTCAATATGTGTCTCATGAGCAATTTAAGCTGCGTACTCATGAGAGCAAAGCGGTGATTCGCACTGGCGAGTGCACGCCTTATGCCAACGTTATCTTTCAAGCTGGTGTGGTTTTTTAATCGTCGACCAAAAACGTAATAGGAAAATGAATATGAAGAAAATTGCGGTGATTGGTTCTACCAATGTTGATTTGATTACTTACGGTAATCGTTTTGCCAAAGGTGGTGAAACATTAGAAGCGGAATCGTTCTGTATTGGTAATGGCGGTAAAGGTGCAAACCAAGCTGTCGCGGCAGCTCGATTAGGCTCGCACGTTCTGATGTTGTCGAAAGTGGGGGATGATCAGTTTGGTGAAATGTCATTAAGTAACTATCAAGCGCAGGGCGTGAATACGCAATTCGTAGGTAAAGTGGCTGGCGTTAGTACTGGCGTAGCGCCGATTTTTGTTAACACGGAAACCTCGCAGAATTCGATTCTGATCGTAAAGGGCGCCAACAACAGCTTGCTTCCTGCCGATATTGATAATGCCCAAGAGACATTGAAAACCGTAGACCTGATTGTGCTGCAACTTGAAGTACCACTTGAGACGGTTTACCACGCGATCGATTTTGGCCAGAAACATGGCATCAAAGTGCTATTAAATCCTGCCCCAGCGGTTGCCGAGTTGTCTCTTGAATATGCCTGTAAATGTGACTTCTTTGTGCCGAACGAGACAGAGTTGGAGATATTGACCGGTAAACCGGTGTCGACCATTGCAGAGATCAAACAAGCAGCGAGTGTGCTGTTTGACCATGGTTTAAAAAATCTGATCGTGACGATGGGCTCACAAGGTTCATTGTGGATTTCAAAGCAGCGTGAACTGATAACAGAACCGGTAAAAGTGGATGCGATTGATACCTCTGGTGCGGGGGATGCCTTTATTGGTTGTTTCTCGCATTTCTTTACCCAAACGGGTGACGTGCAACTGGCGATTGAGAAAGCCTCAGTTTTTGCTGCGCTTTCGGTTACCGGTAAAGGCACGCAGTCTTCATACCCTACCGTTGAAGCATTCAACGAATTCCAAAAAAATAATATTTAAATAATAACCTGTCGCTCTGGGTAATTGTTTACCCTTGGGTGATGGGGAGAATGGAAGGTACATTATGTTTATTAGAAATAATACCGTTCAGCATGTTGACGGTTACCTAAACAAAACTCCAATATTCCAGTTTTTGCTGCTTTCGTCCGTGTTTGCACTGTGGTCTGCTGCTGCGGCACTTAACGACGTGTTAATTACTCAGTTTAAATCGATTTTCCATTTATCTAACTTTGCTTCGGCGCTGGTGCAATCTGCTTTTTACGGTGCGTACTTCCTTGTGGCGATTCCGGCATCGATGGTGGTGAAGAAGACATCTTATAAACTCGCGATTTTGCTTGGTTTAGCTCTGTATATCTTTGGTTGTATGATGTTTTTCCCAGCGTCTCATGCGGGGACATACACCATGTTCTTAGCGGCGATTTTCTGTATTGCGATTGGTTTATCTTTCCTTGAAACCTCATGCAATACCTATTCGGCAATGATTGGTGAGCCTGAACGCGCAACACTGCGCTTGAACATTTCACATACCATCAACGCGATGGGTTACATCGTCGGTCTACTACTTGGTAAGCACCTTATTTTCCAAGAAGGTGTAGATGTGGGGCATATGATGGCCACACTAACAGGCCCAGAGCTTGAAGTGTTTAAAGAGCAGGTTTTGCAACAAACATTAGAACCATACAAATGGTTAGTGGGTGTGATTGCCACGGTTGCGATTCTCATTGCCATTACGGAGTACCCGAACTGTAAAGCGGTAGCGGATAACAAAGAAGATCAACCGTCATTCGGTGAAACCTTGAAATACCTTGCGGGTAATTCTCGCTTCTTCAAAGGGATTGCGACTCAGTTTGCGTATGTTGGTATGCAAGTAGCGGTATGGTCATTCACGATTCGTCTTGCGCTTGAAATGGACTCAACCATGGTCGAGCACGATGCGGCAAACTACCTACTGTACGCCTTTATCATGTACTTCTTAGGTAAACTACTTGCGAACTACCTATTTACTAAAACATCACAAGAAAATGTTTTGATGGGTTACTCTGCGGTGGGCTTTATGTGCTTACTGTATGTTACCTTCGTGCCAAACTTTAGCGCGGTATGGGTTGCCGTGGGCACCTCGGCGTTATTCGCACCATGTTGGGCCACTATTTTCGCTTCAACATTGCAATCGGTTGATACTCGTTACACAGAAACCGCGGGTGGTTTTGTGGTGATGTCGATTATTGGTGGTGCGGCTATTCCTGTGGTGCAAGGTCTGCTGGCTGATAACATGGGTATGCAAACCTCATTCATTGTCAATGCAGCGTGTTTTGCGGTTGTGTTCTGTTATTTCCTCAGTGAGAAGAAGTACAAACAAGTTTTCACTTACACAACGGCGAAAGCATAATTGAATAACAAAGGTCACTCTGCAAAGGGTGACCATTTTGAGAGGTTACTATGTTTACTATTCCGTTATATAAAGAGCAGTTTGGTAAAGAAAAAACGCTTATCGCGCAGTCTGCATCTTTCGAGATCAATACCTTTACCTACAACTCAGGTATTCAAGCGGTTGAGATTAAAAACTCAAAAGGTCATTTGGTTGTCTTACCGTTTATGGGACAGATGATTTGGGACGCTGAGTTTCTTGGTACCGATTTATGCATGAAGAACATGTTCTCGGAACCCAAACCCACTAAATCAATTGTGGAAACGTACGGTTGCTTTGCCTTCCATGCTGGCATGATCCGTATGGGGTGTCCCACGCCTCAAGATGATCATGTATTACATGGTGAAATGCCATGTGCTGCGATGGATAGCGCTTGGTTAGAAATCAGCGAGAATGCTGTAACGATAAAAGGCAGCTATGAATATGTGATGGGTTTTGGTGATCACTATTTAGCGCAGCCTTCTGTCAGCCTAGCTAAAGATGCCAGCTTGTTTGATATTCAAATGAGCGTGAAAAACCTCGCCACAGTGCCGATGCCATTGCAATACATGTGTCATATCAATGCTGCGTACTTTGATAATGCGGTAATGACGCAAAATATTCCGGATCACGCATTACAACTGCGCGAAACGATTCCTGCTCATGTTCAGCCTAATGAACAGTGGTTAGCGTACAATGAGAGCTTGAAAACCTCCGCCCCGATCCAAACCTTAAATACCCCAGAGATGTACGATCCTGAGATCGTTTACTGTATGGATAACATCTCGCAATACGCTAAGCGCGCTGTGCTTAATATGACGATTGGTGATAAACAGATGGTGACAGAATTTAGCACTGATGAATTTAACAGTGCTACGCGTTGGATTTTGCGCAGCGGCGATCAGCAAGTCGCAGCCTATGCTCTGCCAGCGACCTGTCGTCCGGAAGGTTTTTTAACCGCTAAAGAAAAAGGCACGTTAATCTATCTTCAGCCGCATGAAGAGCGCTGTTTCACGGTGCGCACTGGTATTCGTTAGAGTAAACGCTACAATTCTTTACTCTCTTTCATACCAGTATGGGGTACTCATGTGAAAGAGAGTGAAGGCTGATGCCTTTGGTTTTTTAGTGATCCGTATTGAGTGGACATCCCACTAGCGCTGAAAAGCCAAAGTCATTTGTTTAAAAAATCATGTTTAAAAAGCGTTCGTTACGAACCAAGGATTACCCAATGAATAAGTTAGTTGTGCTCGGTAGTGTTAATGCAGACCATGTTCTTCAAGTGCCTTCCTTTCCTCGCCCTGGCGAGACGTTGCATGGTCGCAACTATCAAGTCATTCCCGGCGGTAAGGGCGCGAACCAAGCGGTCGCCGCAGCGCGCTTAAATGCCGATATTGGTTTTATTGCTTGTGTCGGTGATGATTCGTTTGGTATCAATATTCGTGAAAGTTTCCGTTTGGATGGGATTAACATCAAAGGCATTAAGATGCAGCCAAACTGCCCGACGGGTATTGCGATGATCCAAGTGTCTGACAGCGGTGAAAACAGTATTTGTTTGTCTGCTGAGGCCAATGATTATCTCACGGCTGACGCGATTGAGGATGACTTGGTGACGATTGCAAACGCACAGTATTTATTGATGCAGTTGGAAACACCGCTAGCAGGTATTGAGCGAGCGGCTCAGGTTGCGAAAGAGAACCATACCCAAGTGATCCTAAACCCAGCTCCAGCGCGTGAGCTGCCAGATGCGTTGCTACAGAACGTTGACCTAATCACTCCGAATGAAACTGAAGCAGAAGTGTTAACTGGCATTACGGTGCAATGCGATACTTCAGCGCAACAAGCGGCGGATGCTTTGCATCAAAAAGGCATCGCTACGGTGATGATTACCTTAGGTGCTAAAGGCGTTTGGTTGAGTCAACATGGCGTTGGTCAGTTGATTGAGGGCTTTAAAGTACAAGCAACGGACACAACTGCTGCAGGGGACACATTTAATGGTGCATTTGTCACTGGTTTGCTTGAAGAAATGTCTATAGAATCAGCAATTAAGTTTGCTCATGCGGCAGCCGCAATCAGCGTCACTCGTTTTGGTGCGCAAACGTCTATTCCGCATCGTGAAGAAGTCGAGGTGTTCCTCGCCCAGCAGTAATTTAGGAGTAAGATAGCATGGCAACCATGAAAGACATTGCCAAATTGGCTTGTGTATCCACCTCAACAGTAAGTCATGTTATCAACCAATCGCGCTATGTAAGCGAAGAAATTGCTGAGCGGGTGAATCGTGCCGCTCAAGAGCTTAATTATTCACCTTCGGTACTGGCGCGTAGTTTAAAGACTAATCGCACTAAAACCTTGGGCATGCTGGTCACCACCTCAAGTAACCCCTTCTTTGGTGAAGTGGTGAAAGGCGTGGAACGCAGCTGCTACCAAAAAGGCTACAACTTGATCCTGTGTAATACCGAAGGGGATCAAGAGCGTATGACGACGTCGATCAGCACCTTGCTGCAAAAACGTGTCGATGGCTTAATTCTCATGTGTTCGTCTCTAGAAGGGGAGCACATTGAGATTTTCGACAAATATCCTGATGTGCCAGTGGTGGTAATGGATTGGGGCCCGATGCTGTTTGCCAGTGATAAAATTCAAGACAACTCTCTACGAGGTGGCTACATCGCCGCCAAATATCTAATTGAATGCGGTCATCATGAAATCGGCTGTATTACCGGGCCATTAAACCGCTATCAAGCGCAAATGCGTTATGAAGGCTATAAGCGTGCGTTAAATGAGGAAGGCTTGGAGTTTCATCCGAGCTGGATTATCGAGTCTAACTTCGAGTGTGATGGTGGGTATGAGGCCTTTAATCGCATGTACCAAAAAGGGCCACTGCCGAGCGCGATTTTTGTTTGTAACGACATGATGGCGATGGGGGTGATCAATGCTGCCAATGAAAAAGGTATCGCGATTCCTGAAGAGCTTTCGATCATTGGTTACGATGATATTCAAATTGCCAAATTCATGTCACCATCATTAACCACGATTCACCAGCCTAAATATCGTTTAGGCCAAGCTGCAGTAGAAACCTTATTACGTAAATTGGATAACAGTTGCGATGAAACGCAAGTGATCCAATTAGAACCGACGCTGGTGGAGCGCAGTAGCGTTGCTATTCAGTCTTAATCGATGATGGAACACTCTTAACACCCTAATATAACGAGTTATATTGTGATTACATGCGCTCATCTCGCTGGCGAACAATAAAACTCGTTTATATCCCCCAATTGGTTTACCGCTATCACCAGTCAGATATTCTTTCGCTTCTCGCTTCTCGCTTCTCGCTTCTCGCTTCTCGCTTCTCGCTTCTCGCTTCTCGCTTCTCGCTTCTCGCTTCTCGCTTCTCGCTCTTTTTTTATCTAATCGGATGATTTATTTGTCTTATGTGGATTTGTTGATTTTTTTTCTCGCCTTATCATGCAAAGAGTTGAGCAAGCACACATTATGGAATCTCGATCACTATTGATGCTGGACGGGTGATTTATTACTAGTTAAAAAGTTTACCGTCAAAATGAAATAAACCTAACTGAACCGGGTCACGGCCTTACTTGTGTCATAACTGGGCGGTATAGGTATGAATAACAATCAGAATCAACATGGATCGATTATGAAAAAGACAACTCTCGCAGTGGTATGTGCGTTGGGAACCATCTCAACTTCTTCAATCGCAGCAACTCAAATGGCGGATGCGCGCAGTAACGGTATGGGTAACACCGGTGTGGTCTCTGCCGACTATTTGCTTGCCCCTTTCCATAACCCTGCATTGGGAGCACTGCATCGTGATAACGACGATGTCGGCATTCTGTTCCCAGCTTTTGGCTTAACCGCTCACGACCAAGATGAAACGATTCAGACCATCGATGACGCGCAAGATTTGTATGACCGTTACGGCGATTTTACTGGTGCAACACCGTCTGACGCTGCTGAGCTAAATAAATTTATGGATGAGCTTGAAGGCAATGCGCCAGTGGCTGTGACTGCTGGTCTTAATTTCGCCGTGGCTATCCCAACTCGCGCGGTATCGGTGAACTTATTTGGCGGTGGTTACACTGAAGTGATTGCGGCAACCATGATTACACCAGATAAAGGTGATAGCGCTGACGAAGTGAAGCAACGTTATGATGAGTCAAAATTTGCCATGGTTGCTTTTGGTGTTGCCGAAGTTGGTCTATCTTTTGCGAAAAGCTTTGAGCTTGGCGGTCAAAATATTGCGTTTGGTATTTCACCAAAATACCAAAATCTACTGACCTATTCACAAGTCGATTTTATCGATAACTTTGATCTAGATGATTATGATAAAAGCGAGCGCAGCAAAACAGCGTTTAATATCGATCTTGGTATGGCTTGGCACTCTGGTCCATTGCGTGCTGGTCTGGCGATGAAAAACTTATTTTCACAAGAGATTGATACCGAAATAGGCGGTTATACCTACGAGTTAAATCCACAAGCGACAATTGGTTTGGGTTACGCGGGTGAATACCTTGCAGCGAGTGTTGATTTTGACCTCACCAAACAAAAGCGTTTTAAAGAGTTGAATGATGACACTCAATTCCTTCGCTTTGGTGTCGAGGGAAATGCATGGGGTTGGGCACAGCTTCGCGCAGGTTACGAAATGGATCTCGAAGACACGCTTGATGATTCGATTACTGCTGGTATTGGTATTAGCCCATTCGATGCTGTGAGCTTCGATATTGCAGGTTCTTACGCGGGCGAAAATCAGTTTGGTGCATCAGCGAACTTAGCATTCACTTTCTAATGATGAAGAGCTAGAAGCGTTGTTGCCGTTCATATCACAATTACGTTGATGGGAACGGAGATTTGACTTCCCCTCTATAGAACTGAAGGGGAGAGTAGAAATAAAAAAACCGGCGATAAACGCCGGTTTTTTTATGACTAATTAGTCTTCGTTGCGAGCTGGGCGACCATGGCCACGTTCGCCACGGTAGTTGCCACGGTTGTCGCCGCCACGGTTACGGTCGAAACGACGCTCACCATTACCGCCATTACCATTGCCACCTTCACGGTTGCCACGGTAACCGCCGCCGTTGCCACCTTCACGGTTGCCACGGTAGCCGCCGCCATTACCGCCTTCACGGTTACCAGCTTCGCGATTACCGCCTTCACGGTTACCACGGTAGCCGCCGCCATCACGGTTGCCACGATGACCGCCGCCGTTACCACCTTCACGGTTGCCACGGAAACCGCCTTCACGGTTACCACGGTGACCGCCACCATCACGGTTGCCGTCACGACGACCACGAGGCTCACGGAAATCGTTGAAGTCACAAACTACTGCGCCAACTTCTTTCTGACGGATACGTAGTTTGTTTAGTTTGCCAGCTGTTTCAGAATCCATCGCTTTAGGAAGCTGAACGTAAGTTTGGCCTTGATCTAGTTTGATAGCACCGATAGAGCCTTTAACTAGACCTAGTTCGTTTGCTAGAGCGCCAACGATATCTTTAACTTGTACGCCTTGCTCACGGCCCACTTGAAGTTGGTAAGTATCCCAATCTTGAGTGTTGAAGCTACGACCACCTTCACGACGACCACCTTCACGGTCACCTTCACGACGTTCAGTGCGACGTTGCTTGTCACGAGCAATTGCTTCTACCATTGGGTCTTCGCCAACGTAGAATAGAGGACGCTTACCTTGTTGACGCTTAAGTAGCATCGCAGCAAGAGTATTCGCATCGATCTCTAGAGATTCTTGTAGCTTTTCAACAAGCTCAACGAATTTGTCTAGTGCTTTGTGTTCTTTCTCTGCTTCTAGCTCAGCACCTAGTTTGATTAGGCGAGCTTCAGCTACTTGATCACGCATTGGAAGTTGGATTTCTTCCATTTGTGAGCGAGTTACGCGCTCGATAGTGCGAAGCATACGGATTTGGTTGCCACGAACCAATAGGATCGCTTTACCTTTACGACCAGCACGGCCAGTACGACCGATACGGTGGATGTATGATTCAACATCGAACGGGATGTCGTAGTTAAATACGTGAGTAATACGAGGAACGTCAAGACCACGTGCAACAACGTCAGTTGCTACTAGGATGTCGATTACGCCAGTTTTGATGTGATCAACAGTACGCTCACGTAGAGACTGAGGAATGTCACCGTGTAGTGCAGCAGCTTTGAAGCCACGTGCAGATAGCCAATCAGCTAGACGCTCGGTATCTTGACGAGTACGTACGAATACGATTGACGCGTCAGTTTCTTCTGTTTCTAGAAGACGAGACATTGCTTCGTCTTTTTCAACGCCTTTAACAACCCAGAACTGCTGTTCTACTTTGTCTACAGTGTGGTTTTTGCCTGCAACGTCAACCATTACTGGTTCACGTAGGAAGCGCTCAACAATGTTTTTCAGCATTGGAGGCATAGTTGCAGAGAAAAGAACGCGTTGTGCAGTTTCAGGAGCGTGCTCCATGATTGCAGTTACGTCATCCACAAAACCCATGTTCAACATTTCATCAGCTTCATCAAGGATGAAAGTGTTTACTTCGTCAAGGTGTAGACGGTCACGGTTGATAAGGTCTTGAACACGACCAGGAGTACCAACGATCACGTGTGCGCCGTTTTTAAGAGCACGCATTTGGTCAACGATAGAAGTACCACCGTAGATCTCAAGAACTTTAAGACCAGAGATGTTACGACCAAGGTTCTTCATTTCAGCCGCTACTTGGATCGCTAGTTCGCGAGTAGGAGCTAGAACAACTGCTTGTGGTTTACGTTGAGCAAGATCGATTTTGTTTAGTAGTGGTAGCGAGAATGCCGCTGTCTTACCAGTACCAGTTTGAGCTTTACCTAGTGCGTCTTTGCCAGCAAGAAGGTGAGGAATCGCTTCTGCTTGGATAGGTGTTGGAGAAACGAAACCCATGCTGTCAAGAGCTGAAAGGATGGCGTCGTTTAGTGCTAATTCACTAAATTGAATTACTGAGTCTGTCATTGGGATCCCATATAACAAATAAAAACAAAAGGTCCCACGAGCTCTACCAATTTCAATTACCAATCCAGATAAAGAGCTGAGTTCCGTTCAGATGCGGATAAGTTGTAAATCGCATCAAGCCGCTAGGGACATAAGGGAGGCGGATTATTCCCTAAAAGCACAAAAAAAGCCAGAAAAAATTGAAATTCATCACAAAAATTTCTTCAAAAAGACAATTTTGCAGAATTTGTCGCCACGCGCAGGCTATTTTGCTGTTATTTTGCTCAGTTTGGCAAGGAGAGGGCGTGAACAAAGTCTCGCTTTAAGTAGCTTGGGTAAAACCGCAATGTTATAGTGTGCGCAATTTTACAAGTGATTAAGAGTAAAAATGTTCCAAGATAATCCGCTACTGGCTCAGCTTAAACAGCAAATCCAAGAAAAGCTACCGAAAAAAGAAGGCACTATTAAAGCAACTGAAAAAGGCTTTGGCTTCTTAGAAGTAGATAGCAAAACCAGCTTCTTTATCCCGCCTCCATATATGAAGAAGTGTCTGCATGGCGATCGAGTGAAAGCGATCATTCGTACCGATAACGATCGCGAATCGGCAGAGCCAGAAGAGCTGTTGGAACACAACCTCGCTCGCTTTATTGGTCGCGTTAAGATGTTCAAGGGCAAATTGAACGTAACACCGGATCATCCTCAACTGAAAAAACAGTCACTAAAAGCAAAAGTGAAGAAGGGTTTAAACCCGAATGATTTTGCTGAAGGTGATTGGGTCGTTGCTCATCTCGTACAACACCCGCTTAAAGGCGATGCTGGTTTCTTGGTTGAGATTTCGAAAAAAATCACTGATGCTGACGATAAGATTGCGCCTTGGTGGGTAACGCTGGCGGAAAACGATCTGCCTAACAGCGAGCCCGCGGGTATTGATCATTGGGAATTGAAAGACGATGCAGATTTAGAGCGCGTCGATATGACCCATGTTCCATTCGTGACTATCGATGGTCAATCAACCAAAGATATGGACGATGCGTTATACGCGAAGAAAAATGCGAATGGTGATTTTGAATTAACGATTGCGATTGCCGATCCTACTGCCTACATCACGCCGGATAGTGATATGGACAAGGTGGCTCGTGAACGTGGTTTCACTATCTATTTGCCAGGCCGTAACATCCCAATGTTACCTCGCGATCTTGCCGATGATCTTTGCTCTCTGATTGAGGGAGAAGTTCGTCCAGCACTTTGCTGTACTGTGACGGTCGATAAGGATGGTGTGATTGGTGATGATATCCACTTCTTTGCTGCACACATTAAATCGCACGCACGTTTAGTTTACGATCATGTTTCAGATTGGTTGGAAAACGGCGAGTCGTCAGAATGGCAACCAAATGATGAGATTGCACAAATCGTACGTGATTTGTATGAATTCTCTCAAGCGCGCGCTAACTGGCGTCAAAATAATGCAGTGGTTTTCCCTGACCGTCCTGATTACCGTTTTGAATTGAGTGAAGATAATGATGTCGTCGCGATTCATGCGGATATGCGTCGTACAGCAAACCGCTTAGTTGAAGAGTCAATGATCACCGCCAACATCTGTGCGGGTAAAACATTGCGTGCTAACTTTGAATGCGGTGTTTTCAATACACATGCTGGCTTCAAGCCTGAAAAAATTGCCGATGTGGTTGCGCTAGTGAACCCTGAAGGTGAATTACCGTTTACTGCTGAATCCATTGCAACTCTAGAAGGCTTTGCCGCGCTACGTCGTTGGCTAGGTCAGCAAGATACGAGTTATCTCGATAACCGCATCCGCAAAGCGCAAGCATACAGTGAGATGGGTAATCAGCCACTACCGCACTATGCGATGGGTTTAGATATCTACGCGACGTGGACGTCTCCAATTCGTAAATACGGCGATATGATTAACCATCGTATGCTAAAAGCGCATGTACTAGGCAAAGAACCAGTGCAAACCGCAGATGAAACCGTGGGCGAAGAGCTTGCTCTACATCGTAAGCATCACAATATGGCTGAACGTAAAGTAGGTGATTGGCTGTATGCACGCACGTTGGCTGAAGAGCCAAGCAAAGAGACCAAATTCGTTGGTGAAATCTTTGATATTAATCGTGCGGGTATGCGTATTCGTTTACTTGAAAATGGCGCCGCTGCCTTTATTCCAAGTTCATTGATTATGTCTAATAAAGAACGTATCGAGTGCAACGGCGAACAAGGTACGATTTCAATCGATAAGCAACTTGAGTTCCGTCTTGGCGACACACTTGAAGTGGTATTGACAGACGTGAGTCAAGAAAACCGCAACATCGTTGCGAAGCCAACACAAGTGTTTGCGGAGTTGGTTGTTGAGAAGCAAGATGACACGACGGCAACAGATGCTCCTGCTGAGTAATTGTTAGTCTAGTTTGAGTCTAAATTGAATCCCCTACTTTTGCTAAAAAGTAGGGGATTTTTTTTATTTGGAATGAAACGATGTGCGACACAATCTGCTATGAACATGAAGGGGACGTTTGATTATCATGCCGTTCATCAATATTGATAGCGGCAATCATCGCTGTGTTAGGCATTATTGGCCTAAGTAGCAAAGTGTTGTCTCGCATTGATTCACCCAAACTGAACAGGAATTACTCTCGGATATGAGATTCTAGTCACATCATGGTTGATTTCTAACTAGGATTCGTACACACTGTTTAGAAGAATGCGACACAGTCTAAAATATTAGACTTTTCTATAGCTTAGGCTGATGAATTACTTCGTATTCACTACATTTAAAATGTAGATGTTTTTCTACTTACATAGCATGGGTTGGTCAGAGGATTCACCATCAATCGGTGCTGTGGAAGGCAAATAAAAACGACAAAGGCGACCTGCACGTCGCCTCATTGTTGCTCCACTTAACATTCTTGGTTTGGCCGCCGATCAGTTAAGTCGAGTGCAAAATTGGTGTTACGCATAGCTGGCTGTTAGCTTAGATTCCTTACTAAATGAAAACTAACGGTTTTTGTAACCTGCCTGAGCATTGCTCAGGCATTTCTTTTTGCAGCGTCCATATTAAGTAATCGGCTAATGTGCGGTAGCGAATTCGATACTCAATGCGACGCAGTGCTAATAATTACATTGTAGCGGCATGATTTGTTGCAGATTGATGTGGTTTCAAGTCCTTGATGAGCGTTTTTTATACATTTCTTATGCTCGGATGACGGGCTTTATTTCTATTCTTCCTTTGGTTTTAAAGTCTATATTCCTTATTAATCATGGCCTTATATTGTCCATCTCGCACTAAGCATTACTCGGTCTTATGTGTTATAGCTCGCGATTGGAAGGTGCGCATCCTAGGTATCTTAGCAAGACGTAAATGCTTTCTTGCGATAGTGCGACGCGACGAAACAGTGTGGCAAATGTTTCATCACCACCAAAGCAGGTTTGGATGTAGTGGTGAATCTGCTGATCGCTGTAACCTTCGGCATACATGGTTCGAACCCATTGGTATTCAACCGACTTAAGATCGCTCAAGGTCGTTTCACTTAATGTAGGTGCGTTGAATGCAGATGTTAATCTATCACCGTTGAATGAGATGTGCTTAATGGCTAAGATCCTTGCCTTTCATTGGATGCAGCACAGAGTTAAGCAGACTTTAGTGAAGGAAAAATGACAGTATCAGCTTTTTACTCAAGCCTGACATACTGTCATTATCATCAAGTGGAGTGTCTGGCCGCTGGCATTGCTCGAGTGTGACTCGTTAGATAGGAGGCGATCAGAGCGGAGGAACTATTTGAGATATTTAACGTGCGCTTCCATTTCCTGACCAATCTGTTTGCGCATATTCATCAGTCGGATCGCAGATTCTCGTAATTCAATGTCTTCATCGCTGCTCGGAACCCATTCCGGTACCGGCGAGGGTTTGCCATTTTCGTCCACCGCAACCATGATGACGATACAATGGGTGGTTAAGCGATTAGTTAGTTCTTTAGGGTCGCTGGCTTGAACATCGATAGCAATATGCATTGATGAGCTGCCGGTATAGATTACCTTAGCACTCACTTCGACCAGATTTCCGACGTGAATTGGTGATACAAAACGTATCCCACCAGCGTAGGCAGTAATACAATATTTACCACTCCAGCCTGCAGCACATGCATATGCAGCTAAATCGATCCACTTCATCGCTGCGCCACCATGCACTTTACCACCAAAATTGACATCGCTGGGCTCAGCCAAGAAACGCAGGGTAATATCGCGTTGTCTTTTACTCATCGTCTTACTCCATGACGGTTGCAACTGCGACCACTATAACGTGTTCACGACTGAATGATCTATCACTAAGTGCGGTCAAAGCGCATTGGGTCATCACGTTTTTTATAGGTGGCTTAATGGTGGCAATGGTTTATTTGCGCACTTCTTCAAATTCGCCTTCAATCGCACCTTTATCCATGCTTTGATTCATCGCAGAATCTTGCTGTGCTTGCATTTGTGCCTTGAAATTATCGCGCAGGCGTTTGCCGGTGATGGCGCCTAGAATGGCTAATGGGATCGCCAATAGCAAACCGAACATAACAGTGAAAAAACCGATGACTAGGGTTAGCGCTGTGGTGAGCATTCTATACATCATTAATACCTCTATTGTGTAGTGCAGCATTGACTCAAAAAACCAAAGGCAAGTGGGTGACTTGCAGCTTAAAGTGACCTGAGTGTAGAAAGTAAATCTAAAAATGTGTATTGCACTAGGTTAACAGTGTACAGATTAATACGGCTTAGATGAACCAAACATGAATGTAAAAAAACCGCCTCATCCAGAAGCGGCAGTCAACAGGTTAGCTAGGTAGTTCGCTACCGACCAACAGGGAATTTTTTTAGCCGCCATTTATTTAGGTAATAGGTAATGTGATAAGCCGACGGCTGAGGTTAGATTACCTCTAGGTAAACGTTTGATAGCGGACGCCCATCATTTGCTCCATACAGTGAACGACTTGGCAGCTATAACCGAATTCATTGTCGTACCAAATATAAAGTACGCAGCGATTGTCTTGCGCGATTGTTGCTGCCCCATCGACCACACCAGCAAAGCGAGAACCAACCAAATCGGATGAGACTACCTCGGTGGAGTCGGTGTAATCAATTTGTGCTGAGAGGTTCGATTTTAGTGCCATATCGCGTAAATACTGATTGAGCTCGTCACGCTCAACTTGGCTCGCTAAGTTTAAGTTAGCCACGGCCATTGATACATTGGGTGTTGGTACGCGAATAGAGTTGCCAGACAACTTACCTGCAAGCTCAGGTAAGGCTTTAGCAACCGCTTTAGCTGCGCCTGTTGAGGTGAGTACCATGTTCAGTGAAGCACTACGACCACGACGCTCACCGCTATGGAAGTTATCAATCAAGTTCTGATCATTGGTAAAAGAGTGTACGGTTTCAATGTGACCAGATTCAATGCCATAGCGGTCGTTGAGTGCTTTAAGTACTGGAGTTATCGCATTGGTGGTGCAGCTTGCGGCAGAAATAATGGTATCTTCTGGCTTAATCACCTGTTCATTGACGCCAAAGACGACGTTTTTGATGTCGCCCTTACCCGGCGCAGTCAGTAATACTTTTTGTGCACCCTTTGAAGCGAGGTGTTTACTCAGTCCTTCGCTATCACGCCAAGCTCCCGTGTTATCGACCACTAGCGCGTTATGAATATCATATTGGGTGTAGTCGATATCTTCAGGGCTGTTAGCATAAATGACTTGAATGTAGTTACCGTTGGCGATGATGGCTTTTCGTTCTTCATCCACAACAATACTGCCATTGAATTGACCATGTACAGAATCTCGTCGTAACAGGCTAGCGCGTTTTTGTAGGTCACCCTGTTTACCTCCACGGACCACAATAGCGCGTAAACGCAGTGGGTAGCCTGAGCCGCTTTTTTCGACCAGAAGTCTGGTTAACAAGCGACCAATACGGCCAAAGCCGTACAACACGACATCTTTAGGTTTTGATACGCCCTCGCCATTCATTGCTGTGACCAAGGCTGAGTGTAGAAAATCTTTTACGCCATGGGCATCTTCACGATCTTGCCAAAACTTATCAGCCAGCTGACCTACGTCGATGCGACATGGTGATAGCGGCATGTCACATAGTGCTTGAATCAGAGGCAGTGTTTGGCTCGCGGATAACGCATGTCCACTATAGTGACGAGCGAGGCGATGGGCTTTTATGATATCGATTGTTGCGGCGTTCACCAGTGTTTTGCCAAACAGTAAGACTTCAACACCTTTTTGGCGATAAAGCTGCCTAAGTAATGGATAAATGGTTTCAGCAATCGACTGGCTAGTTTGCCATTCGAGAAGATGTTTCTCTGGGCTCATGAGCGTACAGGACCTTTTCGTTTTGGAAGTGCTTTTCCTTGTGGAAGCGAGGGTATCCACTCGTCAGAACTCCACCTTTGCCTAACAGACACGCAGAGGATTAAGAGGAAGTTTAGAGTGAATGTTTTGTAATTATTTTGTGTAAAAAGCGTAACTTACGATGGGTTATTCTGCTAGGAAAAATAATCACCCTGTCTGATGCTGAAATGTCGCCTAACTTAGGCGTTTTCCGCTGAAGGCATTAGCACAATGCATCATTGACAAATTCGATAGTGAGGCGCTTATTTTGCTACAAAAAATACTCATTGCGCATTTGGTGGTGTAACGGGAAGAGGTGATTGCGTCATGATGTGAGCTTGTATGGATAAACCACCTATTTGGTAAACAATGGGGGTGAGTTGAGCTTTTTAGCGACTTCAATTGCGGACTTCATGCATATCGCGGCAAGATGGCATGGGGGAAATTGAAAAATTGTGCGCAAGCCAACGTTTATTTGTGCAACCTGATGGTCAATATGATCTGATGTCCTTCGCACACTTATTGTCAATATTTCTATCAATGTAGCAATAATGAGAAAAGGAATGCGCAACGGTAAATAAGTTGGTTTGAATGCTACTGATTGCTTATATTTGAGCCACTTTTGATTCAAGGAATGAATCCCTCAATGATCTTTGCTCGCGTGTCGATTAAATCGCGACTGCTAGTGCTGTGTCTTTTACCGACTCTGGTTATCTTGCTGTTTTGTGCAAATTCAGTCATCCGCATTCAGGAAAGGCTCGAGAGCTATACAGTGACCAATGTGAAAGCTGAGCATCTACGCCATCTTTCTGCCTTATCCAATCAGCTTTACTTTGCTCTATCTAAGCGGTTAAAAAATGACTCGGTCAAACAAGAGATCCATCAAAGCTTATTACAATTAGATCAAACGTTGGCGTTGGTTTCTACTCAGCAGCAGTTACGACCTGAACGGCGTCGCGTAATGATAGAGCAGATTATGGAGCTAAAAGGTGTCTTACCTGAGTTAGAGTTTGCTAGTTACACCAGCACGATAGAATTAGGCCGCTTGATGTTCAGTAGCTTAGAAACATTGTTTTTGACCGTGCAACAGATTGAAAATTACCATGCAGATAGGTCAATTCAAAAAGCGGAAGTCGTGCTTAGTGATCTTAGTTGGCTGCATTTTTGGATGGAGAGAGAAGCATGGCTAGCAAAGGAAATTAGTACGCTAGAGTGGGATTACGCCGATTATGCGGAAGAGTATTTTCGTGTAGGCGAACGCCAGCAATATTATCTTGAACACTTCCTCAATAATGATGTACGTAATCCTAAAGCAGAGAAACTATTAGTGCTTTTTACTAGCCGAGAGTTTCGTCAAAGCGCCTATTTTAGAAGCCAAATGTTGCACAATCGCGCTACGCCCTTGGAGATGCATGAACTGGTTAAAGTCATTGAAAGTCGAAATCATGCCGTGGTCGAACAGTTGACTATTTTAGCCAATGAGCTTGAGCAAGCAGTGGTTCTCAAAGGGAAGGCGAGTCAACAGAAATTAATCTTGCTGGCGATAATCAGTGGCTTAGTGCTGGTTGTGATGTTTACGTGGGGAGCGAGTACGTTATTTCGAATCAACTCAAAGTTGACCCGAATTCTAAATACGATGGGGATGATGAAAAGAAACGGCACAGTTGCGCTGATCCCAGTTGATGGTAAGGATGAGTTCACCGATTTTGCCGACAGTCTCAATCATATTATTCAAGAGCAAAGAGATTATGAACAGCAATTAGTTGAAGCGAAGGAAAGTGCGGAAGCCGCTAATAAAGCAAAGAGTATTTTCTTAGCCAATATCTCTCATGAAATACGCACTCCACTAAACGGTATCATCGGTATGACCGAAGTACTGTCGGATAGTCAATTAAGACCAAGCCAAGAAGAAATTTTAACGGATATTGAAGGTTCATCGCAATCATTGCTAGTACTGATCAACGATATCTTGGACTTGTCAAAAATAGAGTCAGGACGCTTATCACTATCCGTTGTTGAGTCTGATATCAAAGAGGTGATTTACGAGACCTTAGCCATCTTACTCAGTAAGGCGAGAAAACAGCACGTTGATTTGTTTGTTGAATGGTTAACGCCCATTCCTAAGGCAATACGCATTGATGAGTTTCGCTTAAAGCAAGTGATCCTGAATCTTTTGAGTAATGCGGTGAAATTCACCCACCAAGGTAGTGTAAAAGTGCAGATATCACTGGTGGAAAAAGTCGAACAAACAACACTTCTCTGTACTGTCGTCGACACTGGAGTGGGTATCGCTCAAGATAAGTTGAGTGAGATTTTTAAGCCGTTTACTCAAGAAGATGGTGGTATTACCCGATCTTATGGTGGAACAGGGCTTGGATTGACCATTTGTCGTCAGTTAGTCGAATTAATGAAGGGTGACATTTATGTTGATTCGGTTGTGGGCAAGGGCAGTCGCTTTATTGTTTCGATACCGATTGATGTTCCAGCCGTGCAACCTGCTCCCGTTCAAATTAATGAGCAGGTCTTGCTGTTGACCAATCATTGCCAGTATGAGCATTCTATTAAGCAAGAACTCCACCAGTTAGGGGTGACCTTTTACAGCGTAGAAGATATCGCCCATGCCAGTAATCTGGTGCAATCGTATGATGTGATCTTGTATTGCATTACTAATAAACACCATGCTTGCACGACGGGTTATAATGCAAACCAACCATCATATCTAGCGGGACTAACTCAGCTTAGACAGCTACAAACTAATGCTGAGATTGTTGTATTGTCAGGCCCACAAGGGCGAACTGTGGCAGTAGAAGGTATCGTCTCATCCAGCTTAACCTTGCCGATGTTAGGAAATCGACTGGTAACCGCATTGCAAAAAAAATCCTACGTACGGTTGGCAAAGCCAAACGCTTCTCAAGCGGTGGTTCATCATGAACCGAGGCAGACACGAAGCCGTAACATTCTGATTGTTGAAGATAATTTGATGAATCAGAAAATTGCGAGTTTGTTTCTCAATAAAGCAGGTATGGATTATCAAGTGGTGAGTAACGGAGCCGATGCGGTTGATGTGATTCAATCAGGTGAGGCATTTGATGCCATATTGATGGATTGCATGATGCCGGTGATGGATGGCTTAACCGCAACACGGAAAATACGTCAATGGGAGCTGCATAATGGTCATCAGCCCATCGTAATAATCGCACTGACCGCCAGTGTGTTACCAGAAGATATTGATAGCTGCTTCGACGCAGGGATGGATGCTTACTTAGCGAAACCCTACAAATCAAAACAGCTATTTGAAATCTTTGAGCAATTAAAGTTGGTTACTGCGCCGGTTTGCTGATATCAGCCAGTGGTAGCCAATTGACTTTCACGCCAGCTTGTAAAAACATCTCTTGGCTGACTTTGATTTTATCTCCCCAGCGTGAGATAAAATCTTCAGTTTGCTCTGGGCAGTGCACCGCTGAAATACCGGTTTGAATGATCTTTGCCGCGCAATTTGGGCACGGAAAGTGTGTCACCCAGATTTCACACCCGTCTAAATCTCGTTTCGCGAACAAAATCGCGTTCTCTTCGGCATGAAGCGTTTTTAAGTATTTCATTTCGCGTTCATCGGTTTCCGCGCTATCGGAAATACCGTGTGGGTAACCATTAAAGCCGACCGAGACAATGCGATTTTGTTTAGTAATGACCGCACCAACTTGAGTGGATGGATCTTTACTCCAAGAGCCAACAAGCTCAGCCATTTGGTAAAAGCGTTGCGCCCATTTTGAAATCATTAAATCTTCCTTACAAAGAGTGAATGTGACCACGAATAAGCGATGTGATTCGCTAAGTCGTTGACCATAAAAACACAATAATGTGATCTAGGTTGGATCATAATATCTCACTTTTTAATGAGTTAGTAGCCACAATCCACACTGAGGCTGCTCAATTTTTCTTCGTTTATAGTCTGCTGAGTCGTGTGTTTAAGAATGATGAGGTAAAAACTGCCCATTAGTACGTAAGAGATCTCTCACAGCAACGTAAGAAACTATCGTTTCGTTGTTGAGTAAATAGCGAGGGGCTTCATTTAACTTGCTGATAAATAGGAATTAAATTGTTTTATGTGGAAAGTGATAAACATTTGTATGCGGTAATACTATTGAGAGATTCGGCTTAGATGGTTAAATTAAAGGTGTCGGCAGGATGCGGACACGGAACAGGAAAGACCCAAGGATTTGGTCATCTTCAGGACGAAGATTTAGCCATCGAGGAACGATGGTTAGCTAGGATTGCGAAGGACACCGCTAGGACAGCGATGTTATGGAAGTGCTGAAGGATGCAGCGTACTATCAAGGATATGATGCAGGGAGCACTTATTAGTAGCTGGATTGCTGCGAGTAAGAATAGACCCCGTTAGGCTTTGCCTAGCGGGGTTTTCTTTTATATAAATTAAATTAAGAGCTTAGCGCTTAAAAGTCACCGCTTCTGTTTCAGCTAGGTGAATTTGGGTCGTTGCTGGTTGTGTTTCAGCAATCACTTTACCGTGGCGAACCGAGTAACGCACAGGGACTTGGCGACGTACCGCATCAAAACCGTTTTCAGCAGGAAGGATCAGTAGGTTGCCCGGCTTACCTTGTTCAATACCATGTTGATCATGAATATTCAAAGTACGTGCTGAGTTGGTACTGATAAGTTCTAAGCCGTTATTGATCTGGTCGTAACCCATCACCTGACACACATGCAGACCCATATGCAGCACTTGCATCATATTCGCAGTGCCTAATGGATACCATGGGTCGAAGACATCATCATGGCCAAAACAAACGTTAATATTGGCAGCAAGCATCTCTTTCACTCGTGTCACACCACGACGTTTTGGGTAGTCATCAAAACGGCCTTGCAGGTGAATGTTCACCAGTGGGTTAGCAACAAAGTTAATGCCAGACATGCGTAGCAAGCGGAACAAACGTGACGCGTATGCGCCGTTGTAAGAGCCCATTGCTGTTGTGTGGCTTGCGGTGACCTTGTGGCCCATGTTGAATTTATGCGCCAGTGCAGCCAAGGTTTCGATAAAGCGAGATTGCTCGTCGTCAATTTCGTCACAGTGAACATCAATAAGACGATCGTATTTTTGTGCTAATTCAAATACGTAGTGCAGCGATTCAACCCCGTACTCACGCGTGAATTCAAAGTGTGGAATCGCACCAATGACGTCAGCACCTAGTTGAACCGCTTCTTCTAGCAGTTCTTTACCGTTCGGGTAAGACAGGATGCCTTCTTGTGGGAACGCAACGATTTGGATATCTACCCATTCTTTCATCTCTTCACGCACTTCAATCATCGCTTTAAGCGCGATTAATGTTGGATCTGAGACGTCTACGTGAGTTCGTACATGCTGCACACCATTCGCAATTTGCCATTTTAGTGTCTGTTTAGCGCGTGACTTTACATCTTCAATCGACAGCAGTTCTTTACGCTCAGCCCAGCGCTCGATACCTTCAAACAAAGTACCTGAAATGTTCCAGCTTGGCTCGCCGGCCGTTTGAGTCGTGTCTAGGTGAATGTGAGGCTCGCAGAAAGGTGCGACCGCTAGGCCACCTTCCGCATCGAGTACATTACCGGTGAAATTAAGTTCAACGGTATTGTCTTCAATACGCTCGAATTGACCATCCTTAATCAGAATCTGCTTGAGACCTTCTTGTCCTTGCAGTGTTGCGTTCTTGATCAGTAGTGTTGTCATGATGGTTCCTTACGCTGGTTGTTGAACCAGAGTCTTTTTATTTACGATAGGATTTAATACTAAGTAGCTGATTGCACCGCCAAGTACCGCATTTACGGGTACGACACCTGGTAAGAAGTGGCCAGCAATCACGCCAATCGCAACGGCTGCGATACCTGCCCAGTTAATGGTTTGGAACTGAGCTTGGTCAAAATTGAGGTAACGCTTACGGTTGGCTAAGAAATCCGCAATGATCACGCCACCAATTGGTGGAATAGCCAGAGATAAGAAGGTCAACCAACCAACGAAGTTATTGTACAGCCATAATGCGCAAAGTGTACCGATTACACCATTGAGCATAGAGATATATTTGCTAGGTAGCCCAGTGATGTTTGAAAAGCCTAAGCCCGAAGCGTACAGCGCGTTGTCGTTGGTGGTCCAAATATTAAGGCCAAGAACAATAATTGCGGGAATAAGTAACCCTTGCGCAATCATTACTTCTGAAATATCGGATTGGCCAGTAACAGCCGCGCCAGCCGCACCGAAGACAAACATCAGTGAGTTACCGACAAAGAAAGCAATCATCGTCACCATCACCGCGCCCATTGGCTTTTTACCAAAACGAACGAAGTCAGCCGTCAGTGTTCCTGCGCTAACAAATGAGCCAACCACCATCGCCAAGGCTACTGAAAAATCGAGAGGTTCAGCTGGCTGTACTTTTTGTAGCTGCTCTACGCCGCCAATACTGTTAACGGCCTCAATGACAGAGTAGCCACCGAGTAGGGCAATTGCTGGAACTGCAATGGCAGACAAAATCATTAAAGCGGCAATGCCAAAGTACACCGTGGCAGTCATCAGCAAGCCAGATGTGATAATCAGCACATTGGTATCAATACCTGTCGCTTTGTGTACTGGAATTGCAAACATAGCCACGCCGACACCAAACCAACCGACTTGGGTACCACCAAGCAGTGCAGAAGGAAGCCATGAGCCTTTAGAGCCAAAAGAAAAACGAGCAAGAAGATGAGTAGAGAGGCCGGTAGAAGCGCCGATATAACCAAGAAAAGAAGTGTAGATGCCGAGAATGAGGTTGCCAATTAGAACTGCGAGTAAGAAATCATCAAAGGAAAGACCAATACCAAGTGAACCGCCAGTCCACATACTTGCCGAGAAAAAAGTGAGCCCCAGCATCACCATGGTTAACGACGCTACGCCTTTACGGGCCGAAATTGGAACAGGTCCAAGACTATAATTATTATCTGCAGCCATTTTTACCTCTACAAGTAAGACAAGAAAACTAAATGCCATGTTTTGGTTAAACGGCGCGTATTATGATGATTGAAAATAAACTGTCAATGACTAAATTGTCACTTGCGCTTTATTGTTGTTGGTTTTGTGTTTTATTTTCTTTTAATTCAAGCTATTAGCATTTTATTTTTGATTGAGATTATTGCTTATGAAAACGTTTTTATAGCTTTGACTTTTGCACTGTTAATCTGTTTTGGAATGTTTATGGGTGCTGATGTATTCAGGTATAAAAAATACTCCAATTGCATTTGTTTCCCTTGATTGCAAACGTTTACTATTTGTGCGCTGTGGCGTTTGTTTGAAATTTGTTCTGTTTCGCTTTGTTTTGCTTGTTATTTTGGCTGCTTCAGTTGGTTTTGTTGTTGTTGGTTAATAAACTTGTGGTTAAAGTTGGGTTTTTTACGATATTTTACTGATTTAATTTTTACAGTTCGGTTTGAGATGAAAATTGTTTTGATCGAAAAAGTGGGGTTTTGCGTACAATCGGGCTAAGCCGCAGAAAAAGTGAACTGTTGTGCTTGTTTGAGTGAAATATTTGATAACGGTGTGTTAATTGAGAGGTTTGCACAGGAAAAATGAAGCTATTTCAGTATAATGCGCATAGCTTTCAATAAGGAGATAAACAATGAAACTTCGTTACTTGCTTTCTATAACAACATTATTCGCAGCGGCTTTCTCAGCTCAAGCAAGCGCAAGCTGTGAGGTAACTATCGAAGCAAACGATATGATGAAATTCTCAACGGATGTGATTAGCGTACCAGCGACTTGTGAAGAGGTCTCAATCACACTAAAGCACACAGGTAGCCTACCTGCGACGTCGATGGGCCACAACATTGTGATCGCTGATACTGCAAACGTTCAAGCGGTAGGTACAGAAGGTATGAGCGCGGGTATTGACAACAGCTATGTCAAGCCAGGTGATGAACGTGTCTATGCGTTTTCAGAAGTGATTGGTGGTGGAGATTCGACAACGCTAACCTTTGATACTGCGAAGCTTAAGGCGGGTGGTGATTACACTTTCTTCTGCTCGTTCCCAGGTCACTGGGCCATCATGAAAGGCAAATTTGAGTTCAAATAACGCTTAGTGTTAGAGTTCTATTTCAGACGAAAACGCCCCGAATCTCGGGGCGTTTTTATTGGTTGGAATTCGCCATTAGACTGCTATACCAGTCAGAATAACGACGTGACCAGCAAGACGAACGTTGCGGGTATTATTTAACAGACCAAGTGATCTCTTCACCCGCTTTGATTGGCACTACAATATCACTACCAAATGGCATGGTTGTTGGCACGGTCCAAGCTTGCTTGGTTAGCGTAACCGTATCAGCATTGCGTGGCTGGCCGTAAAAGTCTGGGCCGTTGTGACTTGCAAACCCTTCAAGGTTCTCAAGTTTACCCTCTTGTTCAAATACTTCTGCATATAACTCTAACGCTGCGTGCGCCGTGTATGAACCCGCACAACCACAAGCGGCTTCTTTCTTGTCTTTGGCATGCGGTGCTGAATCTGTCCCCAAGAAGAACTTTTTGCTGCCGCTGGTTGCTGCTGCAATCAGTGCTTGTTGGTGCGTATTACGCTTTAGAATTGGCAAGCAGTAGAAGTGCGGTTTAATGCCACCCACGAGCATGTGATTACGATTATACATCAGGTGATGTGCAGTGATTGTCGCAGCCACATTATCGTTAGCAGTGTTAACAAAATTTGCCGCGTCTGCGGTGGTGATATGCTCTAAAACGATTTTTAGGTTAGGGAAATCGTTCACAATCGGTGCGAGAACTGTCTCTAGGAATTGCTTTTCACGGTCAAAAATATCGATTTCGTGTGCAGTCACTTCACCATGGACCAACAACAACATGCCAACCTCTTCCATTGCTTCTAGCACTGGGTAAATGTTTTTTGCTGAGGTTACACCTGAATCTGAGTTAGTGGTTGCGCCGGCAGGGTACAATTTAGCGGCGACAACAAGACCTGAGGCTTTGGCTTTACGAATTTCATCAGGAGTCGTATTGTCGGTTAGATAAAGTGCCATGAGAGGAGAAAATTGAGCACTTGGTTTTTCTGCCATGATACGTTCACGATAGGCTGCGGCCATTTCGGTATCAGTAATTGGTGGAATGGTGTTTGGCATGATGAGCGCGCGGCCGTTGTAACGGCTGATGTCGCGTACCGTGTCTTTAAGAACTTCGCCATCGCGAAGGTGTACGTGCCAGTCGTCCGGACGAGTAATCGTAATAGTTGTCATGTTAGCTCCCACCATGAAATAGTTGTCTGATTGGAGCCTAAGCAATTGTTTATATGAATAAACGCGAATGCTTAGGCGACAGGATGATAGAGGAAAGCGATAACGATTTCACCTTCTTTTTTTATCGATTGCGCTCGTGGCATAATAATAAGCTAAACGTTTGCGCAATTGATTGAATGAGTCATAGCGGCCGCGGCTCTATTGTTTCACTCGCGGGGTGGGCAGTCGGCAGGTTAAAAATTGGTTATACTCGCAAACAAATATCCCTAGAAAATGGATAACTAAGGAAGGGCAATGTCAGCGTCAACACTCGCAAAAATTAATGTTTACCCGGTTAAGTCAGTCGCCGGTGTTTCGATGTCAACGGCATGGGTTGAAAAGCAAGGGCTGATGTTCGATCGACGTTTCATGCTTGCCAAAGCTGATGGCGCGATGGTCACAGCTAGAAAATATCCTCATATGGTGCAAGTGAAATCGGTATTGTGTTCAGATGGTTTATTGTTCACCGCTCCCAATCGTGCGGCGCTACGCATTCGATATAGCGAATTTAAAATGCAGCCCACACCAGTCACAGTGTGGAGTGATACCTTTAGCGCATTTACGACGTCAGATGAAGCGGATGATTGGTTTAGTGACGTGGTCGGTTGCCGTGTCGAGTTGGTTTTTACGGGTGAGCAATCTCAGCGGGTGCGAGAAACGTTGGGCCACAATGTCAGCTTTGCGGATGGTTATCCATTGCTGATCATCAGTGAAGGGTCGTTAGCAGAGCTGAATAAACGCAGTAGTGATACGCACACTATGGATCAATTTCGTACCAATTTGGTTGCCTCTGATCTTGAGCCTTTTGTTGAAGATAGCTGGAAACGGATTCGTATTGGCGAGGTTGAATTTGAAGCGGTCAAACCTTGCGAACGCTGTATTCTGACCACTGTTGATACGCAAACTGGCCAACTTAGAGACAATAAAGAACCATTAAAAACCTTGAGCGATTTCCGTGCTAATGAGTTTGGTGGCGTCTTTTTGGGGCAAAATTTGGTGGCAAAAAATGAAGGAATGATCCGTGCTGGAGACCCTATTGAGGTGCTTGAGTACAAAGAGAAAGAGTTCTATGCCGATAACTCTCCGCAATTGCACCAATTAACTTGTGTTGAACGCGAAGACATCGCGCGTAACTTTACCACGTTCTGGTTTGAATCTGAGCAGCTTATCGAGTACAAAGCAGGTCAGCATCTGCCGATTCAAATTACGCTTGATGGTGAACAGGTTGCGCGACGTTATACGCTCTCTTCGTCACCTTCACGGCCTAATAAACTGGCGATTTCAGTGAAAAAAATCGCTGGTGGGCGCATTTCTCATTGGCTAAGTGAGCACTTACAAGTGGGAGATGTGCTGAGTTGCCAATCACCAGATGGTTGCTTTCACTTAGAAGAAAACCATTTCAACCCCACCTTATTACTGTCTGCAGGTAGTGGCGTGACCCCAATGCTGTCGATGTTGCGTTATCTTGCCGACAATAAGCAATTGGATGATGTGGTCTTTTATCATCAGTGCAGCACAGAAGCGGATATCCCTTATCGCAGTGAGCTTGAACAACTGGCACGTGAGCACGGCGGGTTGAAGGTGTTGATTTCCCTTTCTAAGGCGCCATTAGATTGGTTCGGTTTAAAAGGGCGGTTAAGCCCGATGCACTTAAAGCAGGTACCAGATATTGCAAAGCGAGAAGTGTATGTTTGTGGCCCCGAAGGGTTTATGCAACAAGCAAAATCAATGTTATTGCAAGTCGGTATGAATGAAGACCAGTATCATCAAGAAGCATTTACCGCCATGCGAGTAGAGCATACCGTTGAGCAAACAGTGACCGTTAAAGTGAATAGCCACCAATTCGTTGGAGACAATCAGCGCACGATGCTGGAACAAGCGGAAGAGGCAGGGGTTAATATTCCTAATAGCTGCCGTGCCGGTTTGTGCGGTGCTTGTCGAGTGAAAGTCGTATCGGGGAAGGTAACGCATGCTCAAGTTCCCGCTCTTGACCATATTGATGTCGCAGGTGGAGAAGCGTTAGCGTGCTGCGCAGTGCCTTCATCCGATATTGAAGTGAAATACTAGCGGTTAGAATAGCGTTAAACCTTGTGCTGGTGGGCTATTAGCACAAGGTGTTATTGGTATTAGCTCGTGATTACACTAAATCGTTCTTGAGAATGACGGGATCGATGTCGTCTTTTTTACGGCGTTTAATTTGCGCTAAAATAACCCCGCTTATCACCATGATACCGCCAATTAAGTGGTAGATGTGGACAGTCTCGCCTAGCGTTGTGGCGGCTAAAGTCACCGCCACCACCGGTAATAAATTCATAAACATCGCACTGTTGTCTGCACCAATCACATCAATCGACTTGATCCACATCCATGGTGCGGCAATCGAAGCTGCAACCGAAGCAAATAAGATAATCGGCATCGCTTCTGATGGCGGTAGCAGTTGGTCGCTGGTCAGCCAAATAGGGGCCAGCATAATCATTGAAGCAAACCCTTGCATGTAGATCGAGACGGTATTAGGTAAATTCATCTTCCAGCGCTTAAGTAGTACACAGTACAACGCGTAAGCGACTGAGGCTACGACCATCAAAGCATCGCCAGTCGTGACACTTTGCGACAAGAAGAACAGCATATCCCCTTTACCCAGCATGTAGGCTAAGCCGATTAAGGCGATGATACCGCCCAAAATGCTGTTGCGTGAAATAGGCTTGCCTAAAATAGGCACACTAATAAAGATCGCAATCAACGGCACTAAGGCACTGATCAGCGACATATTAGAAGCCGTTGTCGTGACCGCGGCGAAATAACCGCATGATTGGTTGATCACCATTCCCAGCATCCCAAGCACGCTCAGTTTGGCAAGGTTTGGGCGAATGTCGCTCCACAGGCGGATCACCTTTGGCAGGCAAAATGGGGTTAAAATCGCGATAGCGAATACCCAGCGATAAAAGCTCATTGCACTTGGTTCAATGATAGAAGCCGCCATTTTACTGGCAACAGCATTGGTTCCCCAGATGAAAACAGTGAGTATTGGCAGTAAGTAGATCATGTGAGGTTCATCGCATTGTTAGGGTGGCGGGTAGTTTGTCAGGTCTGTATAATTGCAAGTATCTTTAAAACGACATTGTGCGCTCTAGGAAGACAAGTTTGAGAAAACCAGCCAAACATTTGCACCCGTCGTTATCGATCGATAAAGCACCATCAGATGTCTTTATGAATTTTGAGGCGTTTTTATCGAACACTGAGACGCGTGTTCATAGCCACCCTTGGGGTCAGGTACAACTGATCAGCGGTGGTATTCTTGAAATGGAAGTCGAGGAAACTCGTTTTTTAGCTCCCCCTCATCTCGCGATATGGGTGCCACCGGGTATCATGCATACCAGTTTTAACCGTAAGCCACTATCTTACTGCTCTCTAAATGTAGCGCTGCATTTGACGGAAAATTTTCCCGATAAAACCAGCTTGATTCGCGTTACTTCGATAGCCTCTTCCATTGTGGATGACTTTCGTGCGCGAAGAATCAATGTTGCAGAAACCGATGCGGATAAACGTTTGGTGCAAGTGTTGTTAGATCAACTGGCCACACGAGATACACAGCATCACTTTCTACCATCGACAGACAATAAATACCTAGCGCCGATCCTATCGGCGGTTGAGGAAGATCCTACTGATAACACCAGTTTGTCAGAATGGGCCGAACGCGTTCATACCACCGAGCGTACACTGGCTCGGCATTGCCAATCCGAACTGGGCATGAGCTTTACCGAGTGGCGCTTGCGCGTGCGTTATCTCTATTCAATGGAATTGTTACAAAAAGGCCAGTCTGTTAAAGAAGTGGCTTTCACCCTTGGTTATAACCAAGCCAGCCCATACATTGCGATGTTCCGCAAATATTCGGGCCAGACTCCTGAGCAATATAAGAGTAAATTGATTTATTGAGGTGGCCATTATCATCGCGATCGTGAAGCCAATCATCAGGTGCTTTGGCCTTACAGGCTTATCTTATTGATACAGTTTGAGGGGGACAGCAATACCGTGGAAAAAGCGAGCCTGGTAGCAGACTCGCTTTTTTCATTTATACGTTAGCTGAGTTTGAAACGGCCAACCACATCGCTCAGTTGGCTATTGGTTGTCGTGAGTTGATGGGTACTTGTCACGGTTTGTTGTCCATTGTGGTTAATATTGCTGATCATCTCTTGAATGCTGGTCATATTGCGAGTGATCTCTTCAGTGACGACGCTCTGTTGCTCTGCTGATGCGGCGATTTGCGTGGTTAAATCGTTGATCTCAATAATTGAATCGGTCATCGAGTCTAGGGATGTCATCACACGAGCGGTGGTTTCTGATGTTTGCTGGCAACTCGACTGGGTTGTTTTCATTGCACTAACAACCGTATTGTTGCCGTTGCGCAGCTTGGTCAGCATCTCATTGACTTGTGAGGTGCTCTGTTGTGTACGAGCCGCTAACGCGCGCACTTCATCGGCAACCACTGCGAAACCACGCCCTTGTTCGCCAGCGCGAGCCGCTTCGATTGCGGCATTGAGAGCCAATAGGTTAGTTTGTTCCGCAATATCACCAATAACACCAAGCACAGAGCCAATCTGGTCAGTATCTTTGCTCATCGCTGTGATGGACTGAGACATGCTCGCTACCTCTTCCACAAGGGCTGAAACACTTTGCACCGCCTCTTGTACAACGGCTTTAGAGTGGTTCGCTTCATTGTTGGTTTTATGGGTTAATTTTGCCGCATCCGCTGCACTTTGTGCGACAGACTCTGCGGTGGAACTCATTTCAGTAATCGCGGCTACCACTTGCTCGGTCTCTTTTGCGTGGGCGGTTAACAGCGTTTGATTCGAGTGTGCATTTTCACCGACCACATTTATTTCTTGTTTGATTTGCTGACTGGATTTCGCCACATCGAGCATCATGGTTTGTAGTTTTTCAATAAATTGGTTGATGCCAGTTGCGATCTTTCCAAGATCATCTTGAGAGGTTATCTCTAGACGACGGGTTAAGTCACCATTGCCTTGGGAAAGATCAGTGACGATATTGCGAAGTGACACGATAGGCTTAAAGGCAAGATTAACGGCGATAACGCTCAGCGAAATAATTAGAATTCCTGAGATGACTAAGGTGAGCGTAATGGCATTATTGAGCTTCGCCGTGTTTTGTAAGATATAGGCGTTATCAATATAACCAGTTAGGCTCCATTGGCTTCCACGAACATCAAAAGTACTAGGCAATGGAATAAGGTCGCCATCTATTTTGTTTGAAAACAGTATATTGTTATTTGGGTCAACGAGCTCCATATAGCTACCATCAACGGCAGATGATGCTAAAAGCGCTTGCGTATCACTAAGGTCTACATAAAAGATGTTTCCTTGGCCGTCACCCTCAGGAACAATAATGGTAAGCAGAGGTTTCCCTTGTTCATAAACGATGTTACTGACGGTCACTTTGCCATTAGCTGAAGATAATAGGTCGATAAACGGTTGTGCTTCGGCAGGGTCATCAATACTCCCTTGAGGAGTAAAAACTAAATCACTAACAACTTTGATGATGTTATAAAAACCAGTTTTCTCTTGCGTCGATTTTACCGCAATCAGTCCAAAATTTAGGTTTTCTGCAAGAACAATTTGATTGTTAATGTCTTCGACCAGTTTGTCTTTCACAAGGTTTATCTGGCTGTTGATGTTCTGAGTATCACTTTGGTAAATATAATTACTAATATGATGACGAGCACTGAAATATGACGTCAAGATCGTGATTGAAGTGATAACGATGAAAATAGCGATTATTTTCATCTTGAAAGAGAGGGCTTTCTTCATGGGCGGTATGAATTCCTTTTAATGTGCTAAGGCTATAATATCCCCACATAAAGAAATTTTTCATAACTGCGACGCAAAAATAAAGATTTATTTCAGCAATGACGTTGCGATCACAAATAAATAGCCATCAATGTGATTGGTTAATGGTGACGATAATAATGTTTAATATCAATAGCCTGCAGAAAATTATTTTGTATTTAAAATGAAAGGTTCATACCCATAATTTGTTTCATTAAGTGATAGGTATTGTTAAATAATGGCATTCACTAAGGGTATTCTTTAGTTAATCGTAAATTCATTCTTTAATCTGCGGGTGCTGGTATTGTTGATATGCAGGTAGTAGGGCACGTAGATTTTCAAAAGTGGTGCGAGCACTTTGTTTCGACAGCTTATTGATTAATACATCGGGCAATAGGCCGCCAGGATCCGCGAAGGCTTGGTACTCTATTAGGGTTGTACCATTCGTGAGCTTGTGCAAAGTCCAACTGGCATCAACCGCGCGAATACGAATGTAGCCACTTTGCTCGGCAAGTATTGCTTCTGGTGCATCAGTAATGTGGATAGTGAAACCGAGATCATCGACCCAGTATTTAGAGTAGGTGACCATGTCACGATCTTTGGCTGGCCATGGCGCGCTGAACTGGGTGTAAACGATGTTTTCAGTTGGGGAGATCTGTTTTAGTACGCGGCTGTGGCTGGCGTTATCGATCCAATCAGGGACTTTTCCACTTTCTTCCAACAACGTTAAAAATGCACTGTAACTAGTGGCAGTGAACATTTGCGCGCGAATTTCTACTAAGCCGTCTTTATGCTCTCGCGCATAAATGGTGATGCCATCCCGACGACTATCTAATTGCCAGTCATTATTTACTTGCGCGTTGACGTTGCGTGACATCAATGCCATTGCTAGGAATAGTGCTGTGATAGACAAAATGTTTCGTAACGCTGTCATGTTTTCCTGTTGAGAAAAATGCTTCTTCGTTGTTGATAGCTTATATAACGTAATCAATTAAATCAGGTTTAGAATCAATGTAGAGAGAAGAGTCGTTGAGTGTATTGGTTGTTTTGTACTGCAGAGATAGGCACTGGTAGAAACAGTAAACGGCCTAATGGCCGTTTACTGTTGGACAGATTTACGCTTATGGTGCGGACTAGCCGTTTAAATGATTCGTAATTACGAAATCTAAACCGCCGGTTATCGCAGCAACCTGCGCTTGATTGCATTCAGCGTCGGTTACTTTCGGGCTGTCTGGATACACTTCAGTCGTCGTATGGAACAGGCAATCTGTGACACCACCACATAGGCCAAGTTGTTTCATCGGATAGAGAATCACCCCTTCTTGTACCACTTCAGAACCAATGATCTCGCCTTTTTCATCTGCAGGCGCGATATGAGTTACTTTCGCAACAGAGGCAATGATTGCTGCTTGAAACTCTGGTTGCGGGTTTAGCGTGTCGCCAACAGTGTAGAAACCATCTGGGATAGTGTCGGCATCGTATTCTACGCCATCACGGGCAGCCAGCGCTGGTCTAAATTCTGATTCGTCCGTATCGGTGGTCTCGTGCAGATCAAAGTGCACTAAAAAATCACCAAGGCTCGCAACCAATTGACGCAATGCTGCTGATTCTTCGGCAGGTGTATCTTGGTAGAACGAACGGTTTGGATCGGTCGCGAGGGCATTCCAACGGTTGATCGTTTCATAACCCCATGGGCTTACACATGGCGCGATAGCAATGTTGAAGGTTTCAGCGTATTGCTCGGCTTTTTGTGCTGCAAATTCTAATGCACCTTGAACACCGCTGGTTTCGTAGCCGTGAACACCGCCAGTAATCAGCACGCTTGGTTTGTCGTTTGACCAGTTTTTGCTTTTTATGCAGTAAAGTGGAAAGCGTTCAACGTCGTAAGAAAGAGCGCCATATTGTTCAACATCAAAGCGTGCTTTTAGTGCTTCAATTTTTGGAAGGACTTCTTCGCTGTAGAGGCGTTTGATGGTGGTTTGAGCGCGCCATGCTTGGCGTTCTGCGTCGCCCCATTTTTGACCTGGAGTACCAATTGGGTAGGTGTTGTTTATTGTCATCATTAACTTCTTATTTGATGGGAACAAAATCAGCATAGCGAGGCCCAGTTAAGCGTGCAAACAGAATTCGTCATAAAGTGAAAAATCGGCTATTAACTTGGGCATTTTTTATCAGCAAAGGCATTGAGTGCTAGCATAGTGAGCAACAGAATAAGCCGAATAACTTTTGCTCGTTAGTGATGTTTGTGTTTGATATAACGGACAAATCACGTTAACAAACATTAGGCTATCGTACTGTATTATGTCACTACGAAGGAGAGTGAACATGCCATTGAGAGTGGGCTATGGAAAAGATTAATAATACGGATGTGATTCTGCACGCTTTTGATTGGCCGTATAGTTTGATTGAACAGCAAGCAGAGAAAATCGCCCACATGGGCTATCGCTCTGTGCTGATTTCACCTGCGATGAAGTCGTTATGCTTGCCCCAAGGCACACCTTGGTGGCAGCGCTATCAGCCACAAGATTATCGTGTGATCGACAATCAACTCGGTAACTTATCATCATTACGGTCGATGATAACGACGTTGGACGCAAATGGTATCCACGTCTATGTCGATGTGGTGTTTAACCATATGGCGAATGAATCGGATATTCGTCACGATCTACAATACCCCAATGATGAGATTCTCGCTCAATATCAACAAGAAAGTGAATACTATCAAGCGCAAAAGCTGTTTGGTGATCTTGCGACCCCTTTGTTTAGTGAAGACGATTTCGTGGAAGCATTTAGTATTTCTGACTGGGGTGATAAGTGGCAAGTTCAGCATGGTCGTCTTGTTGGAGATGAGCATGATCCTGGCTTACCAACGTTAATGGACAATAGCCATGTGGTTGCTCAGCAACGTGCCTATTTGATTGCATTAAAGCAGTTGGGGGTGAAAGGATTTCGAATTGATGCGGCGAAGCATATGACGTTGGAGCATTTAACGCAGGTGTGGAGCGTAGATATCTGTGAAGGTGTGCATATTTTTGCCGAAATCATTACGGATGGCGGGGCGACTAAACAGGAGTATCAAGATTTTCTTGAACCCTATTTAGCGAGCACACCTATGGGTGCGTATGATTTTCCTTTGTTTCAAACATTGTTGGAAGCCTTTCAACCAACGGGTACATTAACCAGTCTGGTTAACCCATATAGTTTGGGCCAAGCACTAGCTGAAAGTCGTGCGGTGACCTTTGCTATTACCCATGATATTCCCAATAATGCCGTATTTACGGGTTTGGTCATGGAGGAAGAGTGGGAAGCGCTTGCTTACATTTATCTGTTTGGCCGTGATGGGGGCGTGCCATTGGTGTATAGCGATCTCAATACCAGTGGTTTTGAAAACCAACAAGGTATTCCCCGCTGGCAAGAAGAGTGGCAAAGCCCATCGATGAGAGCCATGATTCAATTTCATAACCAAATGCACGGAAGTCCGATGACGGTTTTGCAGTCGGGCGATGAGAAGTTGGCTTTTTCTCGTGCGGGAAAAGGTATCGTGCTGCTTAATAAATCGAGCAAAGTGCAACGATTTGAACTGTCAGTAGAAGGAGAGTGGCGAGACGTGTTACTTAAAAGTCGTTGTGAACGAGAAGAGACTCTTGTGGTTGAAGTCTCTCCTCGCAGCGGAGCGATGCTCGTCCCTGTCGTGAGTTAATCAATGACAAATCAGGCAAGTAATTCGCGTTGCAAGATTACTCACCTAGTACGGTTTGGCAGATGGCGTGGTAGGCATCTTCGCTGCCTGAAAATAGCTCATTAATAACGTTGGCTTTGCCTTGGCCTGATAGCAAGCGCTTACGCGCTTCACGGACTCGAAGTGCCACTTGAATATTTTGATCTAGCGGACTGCTTACGTTTGGCTGCCAACGTGAGATCTGATCACTGAATGAGTCTAGTTCTAACGTTGGTGCGTAGTGGTGAAGTTCTTCACGCAATACCGTGAGCAAATTAATTTTCGCTTGATGATCATCTGCTAGCGTTGCCATGCGATTGAGCAGGGCGGCAGATAACTCATTAAGTTCGAGGTAACCCGCTTGCTTAGGCAGTGGACTGCTTACACGGCAAGAAAGCTCTACGGTGTGCATACGGGTTTGTGGCAAACAGCAAATTGAGGTCAAACAATCAAACGGTAGCCACATCGCTTGGCCTGGCTTGATGGCATATTCATTTTTTCCCAATCGAACCAGTACTAAGCCATCGTGTACCGATAGTAATGTGTGCTTCATCAGCTTTTTACGTGGTGTGACGGATAGAAATTGAATATCAGATGTCTGATGAGAAATAGCGTAGTGCATGGTATCGCTCGATAAATATGGGGCGCTAAGATTACCGTTTCTCGACTCAAAAAGCCATTAACAGCATTGATTGAGCTATCAGGAGTATGGTGTTCTGGTCTGACCTTAGTAAATATGCGTGTTCTAATGCTGCCAAGAGGCGATTCTATGCGTAGAATGAGCCGCGATTTGTCACTAATGTAGACCCTAATGACTGCGAACACTGATCCCTATATTGAAATTCGTCCTTATCACGATGACGAGATTCCAGCGGCAATTGACCGCCTAATTCAAGATGAAGAGTTTATCTCTGCCATCTTACAGCATCGTTTCTCTAACCACGCGCCATGGTTCAAAACGCTTATGGCTCCGTTGGTCAAAGTGTATCTGAAATTTAAATGGTCAAAGCTGAACTCGATTGAAGCGATTCAGCTTGAAGTGAAAAAGTATCTCCATCAAACCCTCAATAACACCACTCAAGGTGTCACCTATACAGGGCTAGAGAAACTCGATCCTCAAAGTGCTTACCTATTTGTCTCAAACCATCGCGATATCGCTATGGATCCGGCGCTGGTCAACTACGGTTTGTTCAAGAATGGTCACAATACTGTCCGTATCGCGATTGGCGATAACTTGCTGAAAAAACCGTGTGCGACAGAGCTGATGCGTTTGAATAAGAGTTTTATTGTTAAGCGTTCAGCGAAAGGGCCACGTGAAATGATGAAGGCACTAAGTACCTTGTCATCTTACATCAAGCACTCCCTAGAAACGGGCAATTCTATTTGGATCGCGCAAAGAGAAGGGCGAGCGAAAGACGGGAATGATTTTACTGAGCCTGCAATCTTAAAAATGTTTCATGTTGAAGGACGTAAGCAAAAAATCGATTTTGCCGAGTACATTCAGTCACTAAAAATTGTGCCAGTTTCCATCTCTTATGAGAATGACCCTTGCGATGTAGCGAAAGCCAGAGAGTTGTACGAAAAGTCGGTCAATGGTCGTTACGAGAAAGGTGAATTTGAAGATATCGAAAGTATCATCCAAGGCATTGTGGGCGATAAAGGCCGAATCAATGTTGCGTTTGGTGATGTGATTGAGCAAGCCTTTTCTGCGCCAGATGAACTTGCCGCCGAGATTGATCGCCAAATTCATGCTAACTACAAATTGTTCCCAATTAACCTGTTAGCGGCCGGTGATGAGAGTGTGGATGAGAGCGTAAAAGCGCTGCTGCAACAAAAGCTTAGTCAATTACCTCAAGGTGCACATGCCTTTTTAATTGATAGCTATGCAAATCCGGTAAAAAACCAAGCTGAATAGAGCTCGGTAGCCAATGGGCAACACACGAGTTTTTAAGGGTAGCTTCGGCTACCCTTTTTCTTAGCTACTTTTTATGACGTGGGAGATTGGCTGAGCGTGTGACATAGCACTATGCGCAACTCGCTACGTCGCAACTCATTACGGCGCAACGGCTCCGCCGAGAGTGAGATTCTCTGGCCACTTGCTAATATGATTACCGCCAAGGAAGATATTGCCATTCACTGTCATGGTATTGGGAAACTCACCAATTTTAGAACCACCTAAAAACAGATTTCCTTCTACCACTAGCCCTTCAGGCAACGTTGTTAAAGGTGTACGCATAACGCTAAGATCCCCTTTTACTCGCAAGCGGTTGGGTAGTTTTTCGAGGGGCGTGTCGGTGAAATTCAGATAACCACCCACTTTTATCCCTGCAGGCCAACGCTTGATTTTAGCACCAAGCAAGTTGGCATAACCGCGAATACTAGAGCCTTTACCGATGGCAATGAGTTCGCTGTTTGAGGCTTCGAGGTTACCCCCAATTGTCGTGCTTTTGGGTAGGCGTTTGATTTGTGTTTTGGCAATGTTCAGGTTGCCTTTCACGGTAAACCCATCGGCAAATTCGGTGTAGGGTTTATTGCGTAAATCCAAGTTACCGTAGTTGTCGAGGTGATTTAGCGTGCGGAATGAATCGAGTTTTTGTGCTGAAACCGAGTTAGCAAGTAATACACAAAAGAGTAAACAGAGAGTTGTGACAGGTCGAGTCATAGTAGGCATTGTTTAGATTAGAAGTGTCTAGTATTCCTAACCCACAAGACAAGGTCAACTTTTGCTCGTCAATGATGGGAGCAAGATAAAGCGGGCGAGTGCCCGCCTCGGAATTAACGCACTAGAGAGCGAGTTTTTAGTTCGAAGATCAGTTTTTCAGCACTAACTTCGAATTTAAAGCGAGCGGTCAATTCAGTAGAGTCAGCATTGATATCTGTAGTTTGATATTCAACCGCTGCATTTACTTGTTTTGCGAGATCAACGTACTTAGCCAGTTCAGCTTCTAGTAGCGCTTGATCTTGAGAAAAGATCGTTACTTCTGCTACGTCATCGCCTTCTTTAATGATAAAGCCCATTTCACCAGCACAGCCACACGCTTCACATACTTGAGCTTCTAATTCATTACTCATCGAACAATCCTCTTAAAAAAATCATGGATATTTTATCGGTATATTTGAACATAATCTACAGAAATGACGTGATGTCGAGGGATGTTTTCAACTGCACATATCCAATGAATTAATAAAGTTCATGCAATTACGCAACATTATGTACATTTTCTTGTGTGATACTGTTCATATAGATACAAATTGAATTGCAATTATTCGGTCAGAATGATGTGCGTTTAGTTGTAAGTAGTCTAAATTTGTAACATTATTCATAATTCAATATATATAATATTAATGACTCGCATTCCTATTTATGTTGCTTTTGCATCATTTATGAGAAAACGGTGTTCCACTAGCAATATAGCACTGATGAAATCTATCGACATGGTAAGCTAGTGTCGTAAAAATTAGCAGTAACACGTTGTTCCTGCTGACAAAGAAATAGATTCCACAGATATTGCGAGTCTCTATTTTTTATTGACTCATTTTGGGTCAGACGGATTTACGAAGAGAAGAGCCTAGACATGCCAAAGCGTAGTAAAGAAGATACCGAGATCACCATCCAGAAAATCATGGACGCAGTCGTTGACCAACTTCTTCGTCTTGGTTATGACAAGATGTCATACACCACGTTAAGCCAACAAACTGGCGTGTCTCGCACTGGTATCAGCCACCATTTTCCAAAGAAAACAGACTTTTCAGCCGCGTTAGATGGTCGTATTTTCAAGATGTTTGTTGAGCACTTGAATTTTGATGCAAGCTTAAACGATTTTTCTGATAGCTGGGTAAAGGCACTGGATGATAGCGAGTTTCTTGCCATTTTGCGTTTACTTTTCCACCATATCGTTACGGCAGAGAGTGCTCATGAATTTGCGGCTAAAGGGATTGAGCGTTTGTACAAAACCGTTGAAATGAAGTTTGGCGATAATAGTGCGAAAGAGTTGGAATGGCTAATCGGTAAGTCTCTGATTCGTATGGCCTCTTAAAAAGTAGTCACTGAAAATTGTTAAAAGCCAGCGTTCGTCGCTGGCTTTTTTGTACCGTAAATTAGACAACAGTTCAGAGTTATCATTAGGTGTGTGTTTTCTCCGATTAAACCGTACCTGACCCTATAACTATCTGTTACAATTTGAATATAAATTAAACCAATAGCAGTAGGTACAACGATGTCTTATCCCGTTTTAATCTGTGATGATTCGGCGTTAGCACGCAAACAGATGGCTCGCTCATTACCTGCTTCACTGAATGCTGAGATAACTTTTGCCGTTCATGGCTTAGATGCGTTAGAAAAGCTGGCGAACCAATCATTTAAAATTATGTTTTTGGATTTAACCATGCCAGAGCTTGATGGCTTTGGTACGTTAGAAGAAATTCAAAAACGTGGTCTAAACATTAACGTCGTCGTGGTCTCTGGAGATATTCAGCCCAAGGCAAAAGAGCGCGTAATGGCGCTAGGCGCGAAAGCGTTTATTCAAAAACCGATTGATCAAGATGTACTGAAAAGTGTTCTGAGAGAGTTGGTTGAGCCTGCTGAAAGTCGTCCTGCCGCTCCGGTTATGATGACGCCTGTGCACATCCCAAGTTTGCGACGTCGCGACATCTATATGGAAGTGGCTAACGTTTCAATTGGCCGCGCCGCGGATGCGCTTGCACGTCACTTTGATGTGTTTGTTCATTTGCCTTTGCCTAACGTTGCCATCTTGGAAGTGAGCGAGTTGCACATGGCACTGCGTGATCTGGCCAATAACGATCAGGTTTCGGGAGTCTGCCAAGGATTCAGTGGTGAAGGTATTGCAGGTGAAGCGCTGGTTTTACTCAGTGATTCGAGTGTTGCGGATCTAAAAAAACTGATGAAAGTGCCCGCTGATAGTGAAGAACTCGAAGAGTTAGAGCTGTTGATGGATGTCTCCAATATTTTGGTTGGCTCTTTCTTAAATGGCTTAGGTGCGCAAGCAGAAGTTCGCTTCTTTCAAAGCTCGCCAGTGCTATTAGGTCAGCATATTTCCATTGATTCCGTTATCCAATCGACGACGGGCTCTTTTAGCAAAACCATGACGTTTGAAGTGAGCTACGCGATTGATGGCACTTCTATTCGCTGCGATCTCTTATTTATGTTTGTCGATGAATCTTTGCCGCTACTTGATAGTAAGTTGTCTTACTTAATGGAGGACTTCTAATGTTACATCTTCCTGCTGAGTTTGAGCAGTTTCACTGGATGGTCGACATGGTACAAAACGTCGATCTGGGATTAGTGGTGCTCGATCGTGATCATAACGTTCAAGTGTGGAATGGTTTCATGACTCACCACAGCGGCATTCAAGCTCACGATGCGATTGGTAAATCGATCTTTACTCTGTTTCCAGAGATCCCACAAGAGTGGTTTAAACTCAAAACCAAGCCTGTATACGATCTGGGTTGTCGTAGTTTTATTACTTGGCAGCAACGTCCGTACTTATTTAAGTGCCGCAATGTACGGCCGATTACCCAGCAGGCAGACTTTATGTACCAGAACATCACCTTGAATCCGATGCGTACACCAACCGGAGAGATCCGCTCGTTATTTCTGTCCATTCAAGATGCGACGGCTGAAGCATTATCATCTAAGCGTTAAACGTCAGCTACATGGTGCGTGTAATCACACTCAGTTATTGATGGATTACTAATGAAGGCTAGCTTGTGATGAGCTAGCCTTTTTGTTATCCGAAGCGATACATTTTAATGTTCGAAGCGGTACCGATTAGCTATTTTCAGCTACGTATTGTCTCAGTTATTGCTCTAAGGAAGGATCTACATGACGCTACCAAGCCAACTCTACCGTTCACAACAAGTGAAATGCGGCGAAGTCAAAGTGGCTCGTGCAGTCGGCATTGATATGTATCAGCTCATGTTGGCAGCAGGTGACGCTGTTTATGACTGTGTTTTGCAGCATTATGGTACCCAAGTAAAACTGTGGGTGTTGTGTGGTGGTGGCAATAACGGCGGTGATGGTTATGTGGTGGCAAAACTTGCGTTGCAGCAAGGTGGCGATGTTCGTGTAACGGCAATGTCTGAGCCAGCCAAGCTAAGTGGTGATGCCAAGCGCGCTTATGAGGATTTTATTGCTGTTGGTGGGAAGACGGTTCCTTTCGATATGGCGCAAGTTTCTGATTGTGATGTCGTGGTCGATGCGTTGTTAGGTACGGGATTAAGTGGCGATGTTAGGCCTGAAATTGCAACCGTGATTACGGCGATTAATCAAAGCCATATACCCGTTGTCGCGGTGGATGTTCCGTCGGGGCTGTGTAGCAATCGTGGCTGCGTATTAGGTAACAGTATAAAAGCGGCGCACACAATAACCTTTATTGGAATTAAACAAGGGTTAGTGACAGGGAAAGCACGTAGCTATGTTGGGCAACTGCATTATTCGCCATTGGTTATATCGGCTAAGAATATCGCAACCTACAGTGAGCTTAGTCGTCAACCGGCGATGGTGAATATAGGCGAGCTTTTCCAAAATATCGAAACGCCGAGTGCCATGCTGGATTTTCCAGTTATTTTGCAGCGGTTGAAGACGCGAGAACCGTCAGCTCACAAAGGCACTCATGGTAAGGCGCTATTGATTGGCGGAGGTACAGGCTTGGGAGGGGCGATTTTGCTTGCGACCAAAGCATGTCTCCGAGCTGGGGCTGGATTAACTGCGTGTTTGACCGAACCTCAGCACCTTAACGCTGGTTTGATCTCAAGCCCTGAAGCGATGTTTGCTGAATGGACGATGCAACAGGTGAAGTATCGATTGAGTTGGTGTGATGTGATTGCGTTTGGCCCTGGGCTGGGATGTTTCCAAGGTGGGGCTGCACAACAAAAGGAGTTACAACCTGATGCCTCTGCATGGGCGGTACAACTGGCAGCAATGGTCGCTCAGAGTGACAAAGCAAAGGTACTTGATGCGGATGCTCTAACGCTATTGGCGCTTAACCCTAATGTTGACGAGAATCGCATTATTACTCCTCATCCGGGCGAGGCTGCGAGGTTATTAAACACCAGTGTGGCAGAGATTGAATCTGATCGTTATCGTGCTGTCGGCAACCTTCAAGCCCGTTATGGAGGCGTAGTGGTATTAAAGGGAGCGGGCACTCTGATCTGTGATGGTAATAAGACGTATGTTTGCTCTACGGGAAACCCCGGAATGGCTTGTGGCGGAATGGGTGATGCATTAACCGGTATTATCGCCGCATTATTAGCACAAAGATTGGACATTATGACGGCTGCGCGTGTTGGGGTTATGCTGCACAGCTATGCTGCCGATCTAAATGCAGAGGCAAATGGCCCCTGTGGTCTCCTCGCTTCCGATGTTATTGATGACTTGCGCTATGCGATTCAATGCACTTGAGTGTGAATGCGAGCTATACGCGAGCGTTTGTTTTTCTCACTCCGTTAGATTTAAGCTGAAATTTGTGCTGTTGGTATGAAAAAAAACACCAAAAAGAGAATGATAAAATAGGCGAATTAGCGGCACTTCTTACTAAAAACGTGACTTGGATCGTCGTGTGAGAGAGGGGCGAGAATTGATTATTAAGGCTATCACGCAAACCTTTGCGTAATCGAATGGCAATAATTGAAGTTAAGTTGCTGAAAAGTGAGAGTATTTGTAGAAAGGTTAACTCGGTTGAGTTTAATGGATATGCAAGGAAGCCCAACTGTAGCATAAAAAAAATCGAATTATCAGACTTGCGAGAAAGAAATCACGACCTATAATGCTGAAAACCGGAGCGTCTGCAAACGCTCCGGTTTTTTTGTGTCCGACATTTAGTAATTTCGTCTGCAAACGACATTACTAACGCACTCTGCAGTGACACATAGCTATATGAATCAAGGAATTACACAATGCGTATCGAACAAGAACTTAAGTTAGGTTTTAAAGATGTACTGTTTCGCCCGAAACGTTCTACCTTAAAAAGTCGTTCTCAAGTTAATTTAACCCGCGATTTTACATTCAAGCATAGCGGTCGTCAATGGTCTGGTGTACCTGTGATTGCTGCGAATATGGACTCTGTGGGTAGCTTTGCGATGGCTAAAGCCCTAGCTGAGCATGGTGTAATGACCGCAGTACACAAACACTACACAGTGGCTGATTGGGCTGAGTTTGTTCAAGGCGCTGAAAAATCACAGTTGAATAACGTGATGGTTTCAACTGGTACTTCTGAAGCTGACTTCCAGAAGACAAAAGACATCATGGCACTTTCAGATGAGCTGATCTTTATCTGCGTTGATATTGCTAACGGTTACTCTGAGCACCTTGTTGAATACGTAGAGAAAGTACGTGCTGAATTCCCAGACAAAGTGATCTCAGCGGGTAACGTTGTAACTGGCGATATGTGTGAAGAGCTTATCCTTGCGGGTGCAGACATCGTGAAAGTGGGCATTGGCCCTGGCTCTGTATGTACGACACGCGTTAAAACTGGTGTTGGTTACCCACAACTTTCTGCAATCATTGAGTGTGGTGATGCAGCACACGGTCTAGGTGGCATGATCATCGGTGATGGCGGCTGTTCTTGTGCGGGTGACGTATCAAAAGCATTTGGCGGCGGCGCTGATTTCGTAATGCTTGGCGGTATGCTTGCAGGTCACGAAGAGTCAGGCGGCGAAGTGATTGAACAAGACGGCAAGAAGTTCATGAAATTCTACGGCATGTCTTCACAATCAGCGATGGCTAAGCACTCTGGCGGCGTTGCGAAATACCGCGCAGCAGAAGGTAAAACCGTACTATTGCCATTCCGTGGCACCGTGCACGACACCATCTCAGACATCCTTGGCGGCGTACGTTCAACGTGTACATACGTAGGCGCAGCAAAGCTTAAAGAGCTAACGAAGCGCACGACATTTATCCGCGTACAAGAGCAAGAGAACAACGTATTCGGTAAAGAGTGATTTAGTCACTTTTCCTAAAGTTCGAATAATTAAGAGCCGCTTTTAGCGGCTCTTTTTTTTGCCTAAATTTTGAGAAGTAGCGGCAGAAGAAACAATCTTTATCAGAGTAAGGCAAAATTCAGCTACAACGATAACCCTTTAAACTCCGATGAGATCTTGGCCATTCTCTCACTATTCGTCACGCAACAAGCGAGCTTGTTGTTTAAATGTTACATTTATCAGGGAGTGGTATTGATGACAAGGAGAGTGAGAGTGAAATGGAGCAAGCTAAGTATAAGAAAGCGCCTTTTACTTGTTATGGTGCTGTCTGGTTTTGTTGAACTGCTTATTCTTTCTGTTGCTGGCTTTTATTATATCAAAAACACTCAAGAGCAAGAGATGGGTGAAAAGGCTTTAGGCCTTGCTCGATTTTTAGGTAATAGCCCATCGATTGTCAAAATGCTCGAAAGCGGTCAGGTTGGCGAGTTGAATACAAAGTTAGAATCGCTTACCCAAGCTGTGGGTGCCACTTTCATCGTGATTGGCGATGCCAATGGTATTCGCTTGGTTCATCCTTCAAAGGATCGTTTGGGCCTACCAATGAAAGGGGGCGATAACGTTAGAGCGCTAAAATTAGGCGAAGCCTACATCTCTTTTGCTGAAGGATCTCTTGGTCATTCTGTTCGTGGGAAGACAGCAATATTTGACTCACAAGGCAATATTATCGGTGTGGTATCGGTTGGGTATTTATTAGATAGTCTAAAAGACCGAGTTGAGCCTTATCTTGTCTTTTTGCTGTGTATCGCAGTCATTGTTGTGCTGCTCAATGGGCTGTTGTCCAATTATGCGTACAAACGTTTCCGGAAAACATTGCTAGGGTTTGAGCCCGAAGAGATCTCTCGTTTGTATAGCGAATTGGATACAACGCTGAGTACGATTAAAGAAGGGGTGATCAGTGTGGATCATCAATGCAATGTGCGAATTTTCAATGCTAGAGCGGCGCAAATTCTCGGTGTCGATGCGAATCAAGCCATAAATCGGCCTTTGGCTTCTGTGTTACCGGAGAGTGAGTTGACGAAGCTATTGAAAACACACACGGCGGAAAGTGATATTGATCTATTGTTAAACAATGTTCACGTTGTTGCGAATCGACAGCCTATTTCGGTGAATGGTCAAGTGATCGGAGCCGTATCGAGTTTTAGGCCGAAAACGGAAATTACTGAGTTGACTCGCCAGCTTTCTCAAACCAAACAATATGCCGAATTGCTGCGCTCGCAAACTCATGAGTATCGCAATAAACTCAATACAATTAGTGGCCTGCTGCACCTTGAAAGAATTGACAAAGTTCAGGAACTGATAGGCCAAGAGTCACAACATTACCAACGACTCATCTCGCAGTTACATCAAGATTTTCAAGAGCCGCTTATTGCGGGATTAATTCTTGGCAAAATTGAGCGAGGCCGTGAGTTGGGACTCTTTTTGCAGATTGAAGAGGGGAGTCATCTCTCTATTTTACCCGCCCATATTCAAGCTGAAGATATCGTAACGATATTAGGCAACTTAATTGATAATGCTTTTGATGCCAGCCAGATGCTAACGGCGACAGAAAAAACACAACCTATCGAACTCTCAGTGTCAGATTATGGTGACGAGATCATAATCGAGGTGCGAGATTTTGCAGCCGGATTACCTGTCGATGTCAGCATAGAGAAGCTGTTTAATTCAGGTGTGACATCCAAGACAGTAAAGGGCCATGGGATAGGATTACATTTGGTTAAAGAGGTCGTGAATCGATATCACGGGACGATTGAAGCTGACAACGCTGCCGATAAAGGCGCTGTATTCGCAGTATTTATTCCAAAGAGTGGGGGATGCGCATGACAAATAAAGTACGTACGCTGATCATTGAAGATGATGAAGCGATTGCTCAGCTGCACTATCAATATTTACAAGCAAACCCAAGCCTAGATATACAAGGCATTGCGCTAAATAAGCAGCAAGCGGAAATGCAGCTTGAGATACTTGACCCTGACTTGTTAATTTTGGATGTCTATCTACCGGATGGGACAGGGTTAGAGATTATTCAAGCACTAAGGCAGCAAGGCAAACAGACCGACATTATCTTGATTACGGCGGCGCGTGAGGCGGAAACGCTACAACAAGCAATGCGTTTGGGTGTGGTTGAATATCTTCTTAAACCTGTGTTATTGCCCCGTCTTGATGCGGCCATTGCTCACTACCTCAAAACTCGTAATAAGATAGAGTCCACAGAGCACTTTGATCAAAGCTTTGTTGATTCTGTTCTTAATGGTGATCAGGTTAATGCGCCATCTAACCATGAACACAACCGCTTACCGAAAGGAATTGATGCGGTAACGTTAGATAAAATCCGTGCTTTATTCAAACAACAACACGCTTGGAAGGCAGAAGAGGCGGGAGCTCAAATTGGAGCCAGTCGCAGCACAGCCCGTCGTTACCTAGAATTCTTAGTGAGTACTACTGAAGTGAAAACGGACGTTGTTTATGGGACGGTCGGTCGTCCGGAAAGGAGCTATATGTGGCAAAATTTGGGGTAACAAAATTGTGGCAGAGCCAAGCAAAAAAGCGCAGGCCTTGAGATGCCTGCGCATTGGGGGAATAGACATTTTCTGCTTAGTTTAGCGCTTTTTGTTTGGGATTAATCTTACGTAAGAGCGTTCGCAAAATAGGTGCAGATAACACAAGTATCGATAAGATGGTAAAGCACATCGTAATCGGACGCTCCCAAAGGAAAGACAACTCACCATCACTAATCATTAGTGCCCGTCTAAGGTTCTCTTCCATCATCCCTCCAAGAATAAAACCGAGCAGTAGTGGCGCTAAAGGAAAGTTTGCTAGGCGAAGGGCAATGGCGACCATAGCAATCAATAACATTACAAACACATCCATAGTGTTAAACGAGACCAAGTACACACCAGTAATTGAGAAAAACAGAATCATTGGCAATAGTACTGTTCTCGGTACTGCGAGTAGTTTGGATATGTATGGAATTAAAGGTAAGTTCAAAATAACGAGAACAATATTACCAAAGTACATTGAAATAATGACTGACCAAAATACATCGGGGTGATCGACAAACAAACGAGGTCCTGGTTGAATACCATAGGCGATGAGCGCTCCGAGCATGATCGCGGTTGTGCCCGAGCCAGGAATACCTAACGTTAGCAACGGAACAAATGACCCGCTCGATGCCGCATTGTTGGCTGATTCAGGTGCCACAAGTCCACGTAAACTGCCTTTACCGAACTCTTTTTGCTTCTCTTTGGGTGCAAGGCTACGCTCCATACCATAGCTGAGAAAAGCCGCAATCGTCGCGCCTGCACCAGGTAAAACACCGGTGAAAAAGCCAACGATGGATGAACGGATTGAGGTTGGAGCGACATCCTTTAGCTCCTCTTTAGTGACCTTCATACTACCTATATTTTGCATTTGCTGATTTTCTTTAGCGCTGGTATCTTTTGCCGGCTTCATAATGCCCATTAAGGTTTCACCTAACGCGAAGGTTGCCATTGCTAAGAGCAAGAAACTAAAACCATCCATTAAATCCGTTAGGCCAAAAGTAAATCTTTCGACTCCTACGCCCTTATCAATACCAACGGTCGATAGCATCAAGCCTAAAACTGTCATCATCCATGCTTTAATTACTTGCCCGGGGCCTGCAAAAGCGGCGACGGCAGAGAGGCCAAGTAGCATCAAGGCAAAATAATCTGAAGATTGAAAACTCAGTGACACCGTTGCAAGAGCAGGGGCGGCGATCAGTAACATGAGCGCGGATAGTGTCCCACCAGTAAATGATGAATATGCCGCCAGTGCTAACGCTTTCCCTGCTTGGCCTTTTTGCGCCATAGGGTAACCATCGAAAGCCGTGACGACTGTTGAAGAACAGCCCGGCGCGTTAATTAAAATAGACGATGTCGATCCGCCAAACACGGCACCATAATAAACGCCAGCCATCAGGATCAAACCAGAAGAAGGTTCTAAGCCGTAGGTAATAGGGATCATGAGCGCGATTGCCGAAATAGGGCCAAGGCCTGGCAACATGCCAATAAAAGTGCCCACAAAGCAGCCCACGACAACCATGAGAATATTCCATGGCATCACCGCCGTTGATAGTCCTTGAAAAATACCATCTAACATCCTCAATTCTCCCTAATTGAATAACAAAAACAGCGCTCCTGGCTCGAGGTAGACATCCAAGGCTTGAGTGAGCAAAAGATAAAAGGCCGTCACGAACGGGAAAGAGGCGCCAAACAAAATTGATTTTCTTCGCTCGCCGAGTAGGTAGAAGCCACAAAGTAAAAATAGGCTGGTGGCCAATAAGAACCCTAGAACGGTTAGGCCAATGCCATACAGCGCCATCAAGGCGAGGAAAGCGATGAGCAACTTCCAGTTAAAGCCTGTAATCGCGCCAGATTGTGTATCGCTTTTCCCGGTGACAAGCAGAACAAGAGATAAACCAATTCCCACCCAAGTTAAAATCGTTGGCAATGTTCTTGCGGTAAACGCTTCATACTCATCTCCAGGAAATAACGGAATCAGCGTTGACTGATAGCCATAACCTAAGCAAAACAATAGAAACAAAAGCGCGCCGACTCGATCTCGGCATAACAGTGGGCCTTTAAGCACAGAAGATAGATGCTTCATCTCTCTCTCCAAAGAAAAAGTGCATAGGGGAAGTTCAACAAAATTGAGAACAAGTTCGAGGCTAAGAGTGAGTCAAAGCTTCAAATACAAAGGAGATTGCAATGACTGCTTTACCTTTAAGTTGCGTAAAGTAAGTCGTCCCATATGCACAAAATAAGTGAAAGGTAGGCCAAACGTGTTGGCCTAAATGATTACTTAAGAAAGCCAAGCTCTTTCATGAGTGAGCCCATTTGCTGTTCTTGTTGTTCGAGGAATGAATAGAAATCTTTGTCCGCTTTATAGTTGTCGATCCAACCATTGCGATCACGGACAACTTGCCATTGTTCAGTGGTGTACATCTTAGCTAAGACATCATTCCACTCATCTATTTTTGCCTGCTCTGTACCTGGTGCGGCAAAGAACCCGCGCCAGTTTGCAAAGACAGTCTCATTACCAAATTCCGTCAGTGTTGGGATGTCTGGAGCGACATCTAAGCGTTTTGGCGCGGTGATTGCGAGAATACGAACTTGTCCCGATTTGGACATTTCTAGAACTTCACCAAGACCCGTTGAGAGCAGTGGTGTTTCGCCAGAGAGCAGGGCTGCTATTGCCTTGCCTCCTGCATCGTAAGCAATGTAGCGTACCGCTTTTGCATCTAAATCTTCCCCTTTAAAGGCTGCAGCGGCCACTAAATGGTCCATGCTACCTCGAGCAGATCCTCCGGCAATTTTTACACTGCGAGGGTCCTTTTTAAAGTCAGCAACGACTTCTTGCCAAGTTGTATATTTTGAGTCAGTTGAAGTAACAATAGCGCCGTAATCTGCAATAGTGACAGCAACCGGAGTGAGGTCTCGGAATGATTGCGGGAAAATACCAGTTAGTGAGCGAACCACAATCGGCGTTGAGTTGACCATCAAGGTATCTTGTTGGCGCTGTGCTGTTTCAATGAGATGGGCAATGGCTTTTCCGCCACCACCGCCAGAGAGGTTTTGAAAAGAAACGTTCTCAACAAGATTCTCTTTGACTAGAACATCACCCGTTCCTCGAGCGGTCATGTCCCACCCGCCTCCTGCACCTCCGGGGATCAAAAAGTGAATTTTCTCTAGCTCAGCTGCCACGGTGGAAAATGAAAAAAGGCCGGTTAGCAAGACTGGGACGATAGACGGTCTAAATTTGGTTAACATAGTTCACGTTCCTTATGCACACGAATGTCGGGTTATGGTGTACGTGACTTTTTATCGATAAATCACGTGTGAGGTAAGTTATCGACAATGTTAGTTGTGTGTTAAAGAAAAGTATTTATAGAGAGAATACTGTCAATAGGGTTTGTATTGGGCATTTTGTGCATATTGTTCACCGCTACAAAGGAGATAGCTTAGGCACTTGTTGGATACGGGAAGTTCTTTAAGTTATTTGAGTCTGATGGGAACGCCGCTAGACAGCGGTTATCCATCTAACCGCAGTCTAAAGTTGAGCTAAGCAAATAAGAAAATTAGTCAAAGCAATAGGTGTGTGTTAATTGGCTCCAATCTGTCTGGTCACCGTTGAGCGCATCAGTGGGAATACTGTAAACACTATTACCTGAGTCGACATAGAGCATGTTGAAAATGACACTATGATTGCTAGGAATATAGGGTTGTTCGCTGACTTCATTGTGCTCTGTCATTTCAATTCGCATTTGCTCCGCCATGCGTGGCATCAACCCAGTTTCGTAATTAGGCTCCTGATAGAGTGAAGAATCCATCGGTTCAGCCAATTTTACTACTGCCTCTGCGATCAATTTAGGATCGTCTGGAAGTTGTTTGTATGCTTGCCAGCGAATTGGATAGAGAAATGGAGTTTGGCGATTAAACTCGAACTCTGTCGGCATTAGCCATCGGTCGTAAATCATTCTCTCTTCATCTTGCTGCCAAGATGCTTCGTTTATCTCTGGCCAGTAGAAGGCTTTGCATCCGTTGCGAGGTTCTTCACCTTCTTCAACATCAATGTCATGAACAAAGACTTGCAAAAGCCCTTGTTTAGGCAAAAGAGGATTAAGCCCTCCCAACTCGTCAAAGTTAATCTGAAACGCCAGTTTAAGGCTATCATCTAGAGCAAGAATTGATGGCATTGATGGTAACCAAGGAGCGCCACCAATACGGCTTTGAAAAGGACCTTGGTAAGTATCGGGCATCATGCGAAAACCAATCGAGAGATCGGTAAATTGATCTTCAAGCTCGGTCAGCTGGTTTAGCTGCTTTAACCTATCAGACAACCGGCGTTTATAGTCAGCACTGCTGGTTTGATATTGGTTAGTTAACCCGTGTGCTTCGAATTTCTCTAAAAGCAGTAAATAGGGTTTAGCCAACCGCATGTTTTGCTCAATCGACTCGATGCTGCACTTCTTGTCAGGCATCAGCGCATCAAGCCTTTCCATCATGTTGTTATCCGGAGCAATTTCAAAACAACCTTTTGGTAAGTCAAGGCTAAAGGGATAGAGAGCCGTTTCTTTGCTTGCTTCAAAGCGAGGTTGGTTGATTAGCCAATCAACAGCGTCAGCACTTGGAAATGGCTTTGCAAATAGATACTGCAAGGCGCTGCGGCCATTGCCATCACGCTCATGGATGTCTTGACCAGAATCGACGAGGGCCTGTAGAGCGGGGTGATGATCGGCAAAGTGCGCATCTGTTTTTACCTTTTTAAAGATCCAAAACCATTCTTTTAACATGGAGTACCTACGTAACGACAAAATCGTCAGATGCCTCAATCACCACGGGATCGCAGCTTGTATCTTGTGGCACCTGAATTAGTAATTAGTAAAAAAACAGCGAATAGGATGAGCATTCTTGTGATAAAAATCAAGTAGTTATAGTGTTTCTGGGTGGGTGAGATTGATTATCAGCTGTGGAGCGAGCGCGAGATAATAGCCATAAGTTACTTAGTGGGTGAAAGCGTAGCAGTTCAGCCTCGAATACGAACTCTGTCGGTTATTAAAATTCATCGAAGAGTTTTATAAGTCAATATTAAATACGTATTAGCCATTAATGAAAATACGCTATTTAATTATTGCAATATAAAAAGTGATTAATGAAGGTGAGTTGAGCTTGTGGAAGGTTTTGATAAAAGAGTTGATGACTTTTGATAATTATACTTAATGATTTTTTGAAAAAAAGTTGTAATAAAAGTATGCGTATCTGTGATGGAGATACCCCTTTATAAGAATGACTCAATCTAAAGTTTATGTAACGAAATGTTGCATTGAAGTTTAAATATTGAACTTCGTCGTTAAATGCTAATTGATATATATTGTTAGAATTAGCATTTATAAATCCTTGGTGATAATTGTTATTGGTTGCGACTGCTAATAGTGAAGGCTCTCGCATTAATTGAGGTTTTACGTATAAAATCTTGTTTTAAAAGTGAGAAAAATAGCTGTGACTTATTAGTGGTTACCATTTTGTGGTTAATTGACAAGGCATTAACAAGGATTAATATGGCTTCTATTCGATAGGTTGTAACTTTCGGATGTATTTTAATAAAACACTTTATATGGAGTTAATCATGTTTAATGAGATTGTAATTAAGGCGAAAGTTGCTGCTGATAACTTTGTTAATGATCAGCGTGGTGTGACTGCGATTGAATATGCGGTTATTGGTGTTGCAGTATCTGCACTTGTTCTTACTGTATTCGCTACGAATGGTGGTTTGGGAACAGCTCTTACTGATGCATTTACTAAAATATCAACGGCAATTAAAGCTTAATAATATAGATGTTAGAAATGAGTTCAATGAACTTTGTTTTTTTAGGATGGCTGCTTCTAGTCATCCTATCTTGTTTCGTTGTTTTTTTTGATGTCCGTAGTAGAATTATATCGAATAGAGTTTGTGGATTTGTGATGTTGGTAAGTATATTTATATTTACCGTAAGCTCTGAGCAAATCATTGGTATTTATAATTTATTGGTCGGCATTTTTTTTCTGTTTTTCTATGTTTTTTCTTTTTGGGGTGGTGGTGATACTAAGCTAGCGATCGCCTTTCTTCCTGCTATTTCTTCACAATATGCGTTGTTGTTTTTGATTGGAATAGGTCTGTTAGGTGGTGTCTTGTTATCTGTCTATTTAATTGCCGGTTTACGGCGAGGGTTTGATGAAATTAAAAAAGGCGGATTGCCTTTTGGTATACCGATATGTATCTCTGGTCTGTTGTGTGTCGCGGCATCGCTATAAGGAAAAAATATGCGTTCTAAAATATTAATGCTTATTGCGTTTGTTGCAATAGCTGTAGGAGTTTTTGGCTTGTTACTCTCAAATTCAGAACCCACCCCAGAAATGAAGGTAGTCGAAGAAGCACCGGAAATATTTTTTAAATCCTACGTGTTAGCGAACGGTAACGTTACGAAAGGTGAACAAGTCAACCGTGCTGATTTTAAGATTGTAAAACTCTCTGAAAATGAAGCGAATCAAAAAGGTTTTGACCAAGACGCATTATTTGACTTTGAGCATGGTTCAATTTATCGCACTGATTTAACTGAAGGGCAGAGTGTCTTTGCGACCGATGTGATTCAACCCTCGCAACCAAACTATATCGAATTTATCTTGGCAAAAGGTCATGTCCCTTATCCTATCGAAGTTTCACCGAGTGCGATTGTTGGCGGGGTGATTAATATTGGTTCCTATGTCGACATTCTTGCCTTAACGGGGAAACAAAACACCGATCCTGAGTCAGAGAAAAAAAAGCAGAAACAGGTATCAATAAGTCCAGTCTTAACCAATGTCAAAGTGTTAAAAATTTCAGTGGAAAATATCGATTCTGGATTTGGTCAAGGAGAGGTAGAGCAAAGCTATTTGATATTGGAACTCGATAGAAAGCAGGTCGCAGTGCTCACCATTGCCAAGAATATTTCTGCGATCGAGGTGCACAAGTCAATAGGCAATTATTCACTCACAGAGCTTGAGGCAAATGCAGGCGATGTCTTACCCGATTTTAAAGCAATCAAAGAATTGAGAGCTGAGCAAGTCGTTGTTAATTAGTTGGTAAAGGATTAGATGTTATGAGCCGTTATTTCGCGAGCCTCTTTGTTTTAGTTACTGGTCTTGCTTGTTCATTTGGCGCAGTGGCCGATGGATTTATGTATTTAATGGAAGGAGAGGCAAAGCCGGTAATCACGGATGTGGATATTGATACGGTTTTTGTTTCTGATCCCAGTATTGCTGATTATCAAGTGATTGATAGAACAAAAGTTGTCATTTTTGGTAAAAAAATGGGTACTACGTCCTTAATGCTGTTTGATGAGAATGCCAATACCCTCGTGAATCGCAAGTTGGTTGTGAATCAAAGCTTTTCGGAGATCATTCAACAAGTTCGTTTGCATTTTCCTTATTCGGATGTATCGGTAAGCAATATTGGCAAACAAGTGGTACTGACGGGCACAGTATCCAGTGAAGCTGAAAAAGATGGCATTAACGACTTAGTGGGGGAGTTGCTATCGAAAGATGTTGAAAAATCTATATTTTCATGGACTAAGTATGATGACGATGAAGAAGATATTATCGACTTTATGACGAAGCGAAAATATAAGGGTATCGTTAATCAACTGGAAGTGAACACCACTAAGCAAGTGAACGTTAAAATCACCATCGCTGAAGTATCACAAAGTTTTATGGAAAATTTTGGTATTCAATATGGTGATGCGGGTCTGGGGGTTGGTGTCTTTGTCAATCCAATTCTCGATTTTAGTGCTGATGATCTCTTGGCTGGGATTACTGCTGTGGCCGATGATACCATTGGCCAAGTATTGGCTGAGCCTAACCTATCGGTAATCTCGGGTGAAAGCGCTTCGTTTTTAGTCGGTGGGGAAATCCCAGTTGTGACGATAATCGATGGCGGCGCCAACATTGCATTTAAAGAGTTTGGTATTCGTTTAGATATGGTTGCTAAAGTACTTCGAGATGACAAAATAAAATTGTCACTGCAACCTGAAGTCAGTTCACTCGACAGCCAATACGCTGACGAACGTTACAGTTTACCTGCTTTGAAAACTCGCCGTGCAAAAACAACCATTGAGTTGGGTAATGGGCAAAGTTTCGTCTTAGGAGGCCTACTTAATTCAGAAGATGTCGAGACACTACGTAAAGTGCCATATATCGGTGATGTTCCCATATTAGGATCACTATTTCGCCATAGCGAAACCTCTCGTAGCAAGACCGAATTAATTATTGTCGCTACGGTTAACTTAGTCGAACCTATTGCACCACAACAAGTTCAAATTCCTGCGATGAAGCGCAGTTCCAATCTATCTCGTTTATTTAATATTGCAGATGAATATCCGTCGATTACGACCCAGAGAGCAGAAGATATTTTGGCGACCGGAGGGTTTAAAAAATGAACCGTATTATATTATTCACGCTTTTTGTCATTGGCTTAAGTGCCTGTGCTCCTCATGATTTGGAACACCAGAGCATCGTGGTTGATGTATACCCGGTTCAATATCAGATGTCACTTTTTGTTGACAAAAAACACTTGGCGAAAAATGAACTCGAATGGCAAAGGTTTTATACCGATCACCATCAAACACTATTAACCCGTAAAGTGCTTTTTTCTTATGCCAATGCACAAGGAAAAAAAGTGGTATCAGGTTGGCAAAGTGAACTGATTGCAGGTGGTGCGCAGCAAAAGAACATCACCATCGGAAAAGGTGTCGATATGGGCGAATTTGACGTCAAAGTTGAGATTGTCGATTTCAAGGTCGTGACACCAATATGTCAGCCCCAGCAAATATCAGGGTATGCCAAGACGCCTATTGGCTGTGCGGTAAACAGTAGTCTTTGGCAATCTCTTGCCTATCCGCAAGATGCTCTTGCACAAGAAAAGTAGAACCAATTTAATTTAGGAAGCAACGCATGATCGATATTTTAGAGTCGCTAAATAAAGTTGAAAAAAAAACTCGCGAAATAGTAAATTTTTCATGTGTTGCATTTACGCAGAGCAAAGAGTGCCGCTTACTGATTGAAGAAGCCTTTTGTTTTGAAGGCATGTCTTTACCGAGCTTTGTCAGTAATTCTGATGAAGAAATTCGCGATCATGTAAGGCACTCCGATGTTGAAATTGCATTAGTTGAATTGACGGATTCTTTGAGCGTCAGTGAAGATATGCGACGTATTAGCCACCTTTTACCTAATAGTGCTTCCGTCATAGTGATCGGCCAAGAAGATGCCATTTCTACGATTCGTAATTTGAAGGAGATGGGCTTCTACTACCTGTTCTGGCCAGCCACAAAGCCCGAAATGCTCGACTTTATAAAGAATGTCTATGATAACCGTCAGCGCGAGCGTGGTTTAGGGAAAAAACGCATTGCAAAAAAAATTGCGGTATGGGGATGCTCTGGAGGGGTCGGGACATCGTTAATAGCTACGGAAGTATCTGCGCACTTGGCTGATAAACATCATGCAAAGTGCCTGCTTGTCGACCACGACTACTATGCGGGTAATATCGATATCCTTTTAAAAATGGAGAATTTTCAAAAAAAGGCACTTGCGATAAACAGCATCGATACTGATGTTGATACGACCTACGCACATAGTATGACGCGCAAGATAAATGATATGTTGTCGTTGTTATCACTGACTTCGGAAGAGCACTCAACCCATGAGTTAAAAGAGTACACGCGCTCTCTTGAAGACCTGCTTAATGAGCAAAACAACTTCATTGTGTCAGATCTCTCAAAAGGAGGGCAAACTCAGGTCGATTATCGTTATTTGGCCGACGAAGTCGATACAACGGTTTTAGTCTGTTCTCCTGCGATCTCTAGTATTCGTCAGCTTAAAAAAATGTCAGATTGGCTGGCTGAAAAGGCGCCAAATTCTCGCCAGATCTTTGTTATCAATTTTACGCAGCCGAACAAAGCGACGGTTTTATCGAACGATGAGGTTGAGGCATTTCTCGGGCGAAGTATTGATATTGAAATACCTTTCGAGATGGGCATGTTGAAGCATATTCTCGATGGTGGTTATTTGTACAACTCAAGGCTGTCATCTGCGCGACCTATTGCCACCCTAACATCGATGATCATGGGCGAAAATGTGAGTAAGAAAGTAAAGCAAAGTAAACGTTGGTTCTTTAGGAAGTGATGGGATAGGAGAATAGTATGATTCAAACCCAATCGAGAAGTATCTTCGTTTCTTTGCGAAAACAGATTTATGAAGCGCTCGAAGCCGATGTGGTCAACACGTTAACTCGAGAACAGTTAACGGATCAGATCACCACCGCGGTCGACGTTCTTATCGAGCGTAATGAACACTCGGTTGCGTCAGTCGTTAGACGTGAATACGTCAAAAACATTATTGATGAGTTACTTGGTCTTGGTCCGCTACAACCGTTAATGGATGATGAAAGCATTACGGATATCATGATCAATGGCCATAACAACGTCTTTATTGAACGCAATGGTTTAGTTGAAAATTCATCGATTACCTTCATTGATGAAGAACAACTGCTACAAATTGCGAAACGGATAGCAGCACGTGTTGGGCGACGAGTCGATGATTCTTCACCTACTTGTGATGCTCGCCTGCAAGATGGTAGTCGTGTAAATATCGTAATCCCCCCGATTGCTATTGATGGTACTGCAATATCGATTCGTAAGTTCAAAAAGCAAAGCATTGATTTTGAACAGTTAATTGGGTTTGGAGCCATGAGTCCAGACATGGCAAAGGTATTAATGATTGCTGCGCGGTGTCGACTCAATATTTTGATCTCAGGGGGAACGGGCTCGGGCAAAACAACCATGCTGAACGCATTGTCCCAGTTTGTTTCTGAAAAAGAGCGCATCGTAACGATAGAAGATGCGGCAGAGCTACGTTTGCTACAACCTCACGTAGTGAGATTGGAAACACGTACGTCAGGCATTGAAGGAACCGGGGCCATTACTCAGCGTGAGCTGGTGGTTAACTCTTTAAGGATGCGTCCGGATAGAATCATTGTTGGTGAATGTCGTAGTGGTGAAGCGTTTGAAATGCTGCAGGCGATGAATACCGGCCATGACGGTTCGATGTCCACTCTACACGCCAACACTCCGCGAGACGCACTAGCGCGTGTCGAAGCGATGGTTATGATGGCAAATAGCAATCTTCCCTTAGAAGCGATTCGTCGCACAATTGTCAGTGCCGTCGATTTAGTGATTCAAATTAGCCGCTTGCACGATGGTTCTCGTAAGGTGATGAGTATATCGGAAGTCTTTGGCCTTGAAGGCACCAGTGTGGTGATGGAGGAAATATTTCGTTTTGAAGCCTCACGTGTTAACGAAGGCGACGATAAAGTGAATGGGGATTTTATTTCAGCAGGCTTGATGAAGCGTTCAGTTTTGGTAGAAAAAGCGCGCTTCTTTGGTTTAGAAGGCAACCTTAATGCAATTTTTGGCTTCAAGGGAGTTGAATAATGGCATGGATAAGTCTGATTGTTGGTGGACTGCTGTTTTACTTCATTGCAAAGCTGGAAAAGAAGGAAACATCGACGCGTTATCTTAAACAGACGATGGGAACTAAGATGGTTAGCTCTATGGAGCATGGCAATGCAATTAACTTAAATTCATTGTCAGATGAAACGCTTCAGCAGAAAAGTTCCCGTTTAGTTAAGAATACGCACCGTCAATTAGGCGGTGGTGCCGTGTTTAAAGTGATAGCGGTCGTTTCATTATTGGCTGCTCTGTCTATTTACATTAACTATAGCTTTGTTCGCGGAAACCCATGGCTGGTTTTGTTGGTCATTGAATTTGTGGGTTTGTACTTTGGTTATGGCTGGTTACAGAAACGCGAGCGTTCACAATTTGATGAAGCTTTTCCCGATGCTCTCAATATGTTGACCAGTGCGATAGGTACAGGTGAAAGCTTGATGCACGCGATTATCTATGTTGGTAACACCATGGATTGCGAAGTTGGTAAAGAGTTCAAATTGATGGGCGAGCGCATGCAGATGGGGGAGTCTCCGGACTCGGTTTTTCGCAAAGCCTGTAAACGCTTTCCATACCCTCCTTTCCATTTTTTTATTATCACGATGCGCGCCAACTTACAGCGTGGTGGTCAACTAAAAGAAGTGATGACTCGCTTAAACCGATTGATGTTTGATGCACGAGCCGTGGATAAAAAAAAGTATGCATTGACGTCCGAAGCGAGGGCATCGGCAAAAATTGTAGCCGCAATTCCTTTCATTTTTCTATGGCTGTTGCAGTTTTTGAGTCCCGAAAACTATGAGTTTGTCATGTTTGATCCGGCAGGCCGCTATATCCTTTACTACGTGCTGTTCAGTGAGTTCGTCGGTATTTCTATTATTTGGAAACTGATGAAAGGAGTGGAGGCATGATCAGTTACTCGATTTGGGTTGCGCTGAGTTTGATCTGTTTTGGCGTTTTATTACTCTCCATCTATTTGCGAAAACAGCAAAATACGAAATACATTCAAAAATATTTGGTTAAGAAAGAGTTGACCGGAAAAAAGAAAAGTAAGGATCCTGAAAACCTACTTGATTGGCTTGATACGATTATTCCAAGTGCCTTTGCAATGAATGAAAGCGCGATCAATGAAAAGCTGCTCAATGCAGGTGTAGGTTCGCTGAAATATGCCCACCTGTATTTGCCCATTAAGTATGCGGTGCTATTGATTGGCAGTGTTGTTATTGGCTTATTATTCTATGACTCACTCGAGGTTATCGTGTTAATCGGAGCGCTGTCTCTATGGGTGATTACGATATTGATTGTGCCAGATTTGGTATTAGATGCTCGAGTTAAAGCGTGCCGTGCAAATATTACCCAGCAATTGCCTTATGTGATCGACCTATTGGCTGTCTGTGTGCAAACGGGTATGACAATAGAAGCATCAATGGGCTACCTAGCCAAAGAGATGCGCGGTTTCGACCCTAAGCTTGCGAAGTTAATGGAACGAATTGATGAACGTTCGCGCATTGTCAGCATGGATAAAGCGTTAGATGAAGCTTATTTACATATCCCAACGTCTGAAATGCGCAGTTTTGTGATGACACTAAAGCAAAGCCTGCGATATGGCTCATCAATCTATACAACGTTGACGACCTTATCGTCAGATATCCGTCAAGTGACCATGCTGACAGTCGAAGAGCGGATCGGGAAGTTGGCGGCAAAAATGTCGATTCCTCTGATCCTATTCATCATGATGCCAATTGTAATTCTAATCGCCGTCCCTGGTGTAATGAGGATGATGTCCGGTGCATAATTATATTAAACAAACATTATTAGTTGTATTTTTCTTTTCGCTTCAGGGTTGCATGGCAACGGGAAAGAGCGCGAATACTGCTTCTGCTAGTATGAACATTCACACCCAAGAAAAGCTCTTGGAAGCGGCCAATAATAATGCGAGATTAATAGAGTTTTATAAATCGCAATTAAAGGCGAATGAGTCAGAAAAATACCGCTTAAAACTCGCTCAAGCCTATCTAAGAGAGTTTGATGCAGAATCAGCATTGTTCACAATTAAGCCTCTGTTAGTGCAGTCAAAATTTTCTGTCTCAAGCGCGGTTGTCGCTGCCAAAGCTTATATTGACCTTGGTCAACATGAACAGGCGAGATCGCAGCTAGAACAAGCAATAAAGTCAGCACCTAAAGATGGAGAAGTTGCTAACTTATTAGGCATTGTCCACGCAGAGCAAGGTGATGTGTTGAAGGCTAGGAAAATGTTTGAGCTTGCACGCAGTAATTTCTACGATGATACAAAGATTAAAAATAACTTAGCGCTGCTGGACATGATGGAAGGGGAGCGAACACAAGCGCTACAACGTATTGTATCATTAGCCAGTGAACCCAATCTAGATAAGCAATTACAAGCGAACTTAATGCTGATTATGGCGAAGAATGGCCAGAGAGAGTACGTCCTTGATGGTTTAGATTCGACACTTTCTGAAGTGCAAAAAGATAAGATCTATCGAGCGTTGCGAGATAGTTCATTTCAGATTCGTCACAACGAAAATCATGCCATTGTTGAACCGGTCAGTGAATCCATACCAAAATTGCTACCAGAACTCATCACTCAGCCTATTCCAGACAAAGTAGTCGTACCTTCAACGAAACAAACGATAGCACTAGAGTCTTTAGTGACGGAGCTGCCTACAACTCAAGATACGAATTCTCAAAATTTAATTGCGAGCATGCATGAGGTAGAAGAAGCATCTACACCTGAATCAACGCAGTTAGAAAATCATGTTGCAGAGACTGAAATGATAGATCCAAACGAAATCGAAACGGATCAAGTTGTACTTATTGCTCCCGAATCGGCTGCGCTTGAGACTGAGAATCTTCAAACCGTAGAGAGTGAATCGGCATCTGCATCGGACTCGGCGGCGGAATTTGATGAAAGAGTTAAGGTGATGACTTCCGATCCTTTAGTTATTGCACAAGAGGTTGAGCGATTACCTTTGACGTCAAAAATCGAAGGTCTACGACCAATTGAACCTGCTTCAGGTGAAATGACTGCTGAAGATTCAATGGCATCAGATGAAATGACGGTAGATTCCGATTCTGTAACGCCGACTGTTGTAACCCCTAACATAGTGGAGCAAACGGCCGATCAGCCTGAGGTTTAATGGAGAAGGATCATGAAGCGGAGGAATAGTAAAAAGAGACAGGATGGTGTTGCCACTATTGAATTTGCAATGGGCTTTATGTTGTTTTGGTGGCTATGTATGGCTTGGGTCGAAGTGAGTTACATGTCTTATATTTCTGCTGTTTCTGATTTAGCAGTTAGTGAAGCATCAAGAGTTACTCGCTTAGAAGATTCGGTAGATAAAGATTGTACTGGACAAGGTTGTCTTAATAGTTATTCAGAACGCTTTAGTCTGGCTTTACGCGACAACAACTCATTATGGGCTAAATTTGTTGACCCTACTAAATTTAGATTTTCTATTCAATATTTAACAACGCCTTTAGAGCTAGAAAATTTAGCGGATGATTATTGTGCTCTAACGCAGGGTGAAACTGAAAATGAGTGTGGAAATTCTTTTAATAGTGCTATAGCGGTTTATCGATTGAATTATGACTATGAACCGATGTTTAATTATTTTATCAATTCAAACCAGCTATTTTCTCGTGAAGTTGTAGTAATACAGGAATATGAGCGTGAAAAGTTTAGATTATAGTCAAAGAGGAACATTCACCGTTGAATTTGCAATCGTCGGTTTGATTTTTAGTTTACTTTTTGTTTTTAGTGGCGATGTGATTATTAAACTTGCCTATAAAGGGAAACTTGATCGCCTTGCCTACTCGCTAGTGAATATAGTTAAAGAACGAACCCAGCTATATGACGACAGTTATAGTTTAACCCCAGAAAATGTAACAACGGTAGCAAATATTGCAGAGGCATCGTTGCGTAGAATGATAACTGATTTCGATTCCAACAAATTTGGTTATGTGATTGAGGCTGTCACTTTTGACGCAAGCCATCGAGCGACGTATCAAGCGTTTTCATCAAATGTGGTAGGTAATTCGGCTATCCAGTGCAATACCCCTAACAAGCTGAATCAAATGATGCATTTATCAAAGATCACAACATGGGGGCGTCCGTCTACGCTCTATCGCGTCACCTTATGCTATGAAACCGCAAATTGGATCGGTGATTTACTCAATATGAACTTTACACGTGTAGAGTCTGACGCAGTCATGATAGGGAGATGATCATGAAGTCTCGCATTGTTTCTCAAAATGGGCACGCTTCAATACTATTTGTGATGATTATTCCGGTCCTATTTGGTGTGTTCATGTTAGGCACTGATGGTGCAAGAGCATTACAACAAAAAGCACGACTGCAAGATGCTTCAGAGGTCGCCGTTTTGGCTGTGACAGCTCACGCGGATCAGAATATCGTAGGTGAAGGACAAACGCCTGAGGGCGGTAGTAAAGTCAATCGAGCAATTGTGGCGGACTTTATCTCAGCGTATTTTCCAGATGTGAAAATTAACGGGCCTGAAGATTTAACAAATTTAAGAATCGAAAGGAAAGAATGTTCTCAACTTGCAGATTGTTCAGCGGATGGTTATCAGTTTTTCCAATATCAAATACAGGCGGCCTTTAAATACGATACCTGGTTTCCGGGAAACAGTGCCATTGTTGGTTTTGGTGATCAAGTTGAAGTTGGTGGTTTAAGTACGGCAAGAAAATATCAAAATAATGCTGTCGATCTTATGTTGGTTGCTGATTACTCTGGTTCAATGACGTTGGAGTGGGATGGTGGTAACAAAAAAAAGTACCAAGACTTGTTCGACATTATTAAAGAAGTGGCGCTTGAACTCGATGACTATAATAAGCAAAAAGTGCCAGGGCAAACCAGTACTATTGGTATTACTCCTTATAACCACTTTGTATTCAGAAAGAAAGGCGCAGGAGGAGTTTGTAATAACGTTACGAATGGTGATGTATGGAATGTGGAACACACTAAATTTACAAATAATGCGACCGATTTTCAGGCAACAATATTGGCTGCAGAAACGCCTATTGATAGTGATGTATGTCCTAGCAGTAATGAATATAAAAAATCCACATTTTACAGTATTGGTTTGACTACCAATATATCCAACTTTATATCAAGTATAAATAGGTTTCAGCCATCATCATATACAGCATCATTTCAAGGAATTATTGAAGGTTATAAACATTTAAAAGAAGGAAAAACAAAAAAAAGCTGCTCGTTATTCTTTCTGATGGGGTGGATACTGAAGATCACGCGCCTAAAGGTAAAATTGAGCCTGGCAGTCCAAGCAATCGCTATCCGTCATATAAAAAGATAGGAAGTACACTTGTAGATAAACCTCATTTGCTATGTGAAAAGGTAAGAAATGGTTTATCAAAAAACGGTGAAAATGTTCAACTCTATCTTATTGGCTTTGATTATAGGCCGGGTGCTACAAACAAGGCATTGGATGAGTGTGTAGGCGCAGGAAATATTCTTTATGCAAATAATAAAGAAGAGATTAAAAAAACATTACTGTCTCTAATGGCAGAAGAGATTGGACACTTAAAATAAATAAAGGATATTTATGAAAACTGTATCTACGGCTCTGAGTTGCATCGGAATGCTATTGTTTGTTACTTCTGCAAATGCTTTGGACAACGACAAGTTAGTCAGTGTATGTGGCCACTCGGATGTTAGTATTAAAAAGCAGGTTAAAATCGAACAATCCACCAGTGTCTCACTGCTACAGGGTGGCATGCTACGCATTGACTCAAAAGGACCTATGCCAACGGAACAACTGTTGCAGGCGGAGATGAAAAACATCGGAGTGTCAAATGAATGTACGGAGTATTTTATCTCTCAAGGAACAAATAATCCTATCGATGGGAGAGTCTATTTTGCGTTTGATAGTGACAAGCTAACGTCGGCCTCCATTACAGTCCTTGATGCCATGCTAGATCATCTAGGTAGAGCAGAAAATAACATCACACTGGCTGGACATACTGACTCAATTGGTAGCGATGGCTATAATTTTTCATTAGGCTTAAAGCGTGCAATGTCAGTACAGGAGTTTTTACAGGATAATAATGTGGCACAAAAAAATATCGAAGCGGTTAGTTATGGCGAGAAACAGCCTATAGCATCAAACAGCAGTTCTGAGGGGCGAAAGTTGAATAGAAGGGTTGAAATTTCAGGTAATTGATTGCGTTGTGAATGTATTCTTACGAAAGATAAAAATGGATGACATAGTCATGATAGAAGAGTCCTATCGATTTCATTGTTTACTCGATAGGACTCTTTTTGATTACCGCGTAAATTGAAGGTGCGATGAAAATGGCGTTGATTGGTGCGATTTAACCTTTAATGATTATTTGACCATAATTGCCCTTTTACCCGTAAGCGACGCTTGGGAACCACAGTACCAATTGAGGCCACACCACTAAGCAAACCAAAGCGACTAGCTGGATGAGGATAAAAGGGATCACACCGCGATAGATGTCTTTAAGCGCCACACCTTCTGGGCAAACGCCTTTTAAATAGAATAATGCAAAGCCAACCGGTGGGGTTAGAAAACTGGTTTGCAGCGCCATCGCCACCAACATGACGAACCAAACGAGACTTGGGTTGTCCACTACTCCATGGCCATCAAGCTCAATGCCGAGGCTGGCCACAACGGGGGCGAGCAGTGGTAAGGCAATTAAGGTGATTTCAATCCAATCAAGGAAGAAGCCGATCAATAAAATAAAGGCAATAATTCCATTACTGCCAAATGGTAAGCCACTCAAAAATGATTCGATTAACTCATCCCCGCTCAACTCTCGAAGTACCATAGCAAAACAAGAATCGCCCAAAAAGATCATAAAAATGTAAGCGGTAATGCTGTCAGAGCGAGCCGTTAAGTGGGGCGATCAAGCGTTCCTTGGGTTAGGGCGGTGCGGTTCAAGCGATTAATAACCAAAAAAAAGTGCTCTATATCACAGAACGAGCAGTATTTCGTTTGACAGCACAAGGCCTAGAACTGATTGAAATTGCTCCAAATTTAGATTTTCAGCGCGATATTATGCAACAAATGTCTTTTAAGCCATTGATAAGCAGTGACTTGAAAGTTATGGATTTGCGCCTGTTCGATGAGCAATTTGAGCTATCTTCATTGTGTTAGAACGCGGCATTGCTCGTTCTCTTTTTTTTGCCCAAGATGAAAAGGAATCAAAATATGCTAGGAAATAGTTTCAATAATAAAGTCTGTATTGTAACCGGAGCCGCACAGGGTATTGGCCAAGCGATTACGCAACGTTTTAGTGATAACGGCGCAATGATGGTCTATGCATTGGATCTTAACCATGAGGCCTTAGCCCACGCATGGCATGATAGAGAGAATGTCACGCCGATTGGTATCAACATCTGCGATAGAAGTGCGCTTAAACAGTTGGTTGATGATATACAGCAGCAATATGGTCATATTGATGTATTGATTAATAATGCCGGTATTACTCAAGATGCGCTATTGGAAAAGATGACCGAAGATCAATGGGATCTTGTCTTGGCGGTTAATCTGAAGGGGGTGTTTAACCTCACTCAAGTGGTCGCTCCGATTATGATGGCAAACAACTATGGTTCGATTGTCACCATGTCATCCGTGGTGGGAACCGATGGTAATATCGGCCAAAGTAACTATGCCGCCACCAAAGGCGGTGTCATTGCGATGACCAAGGGCTGGGCGAAAGAGTTTTCTCGTCATGGTGAACAAGTGAGAGCCAACTGTGTTGCTCCCGGGTTTGTTGAAACACCAATGACGGCGAATCTACCCGAAAAAGTGCTGAGCATGATGCGTGAAAAAACACCGCTTGGTAGGATGGCCTCAGTCGATGACATCGCTGATGGTATTGAGTTTTTAGCCAGTGATAAGTCGAGTTTCATTACCGGCCAAGTATTGAAGATTGATGGTGGCTTGGTACTGTAATCTGCATTATTGAGGGGTATTGGAGGGCGATGATAAAAGAACCGTTTATCACGGCTCTTCTACCTCTTGAGCAGCGAGTCTCTTGAACAGTTAGTGGCAAGCTAAACAAGAGCTCAATCTTACACCTTACGACCAAAAAACGAGGGCAATAAGAGTCAACGCTCCAATACAGACAAGATTGAGAATAAAGCCCACCCGCATCATCTCACTTTGTTTCACCATTCCGGTGCCAAACACAATCGCATTAGGTGGTGTTGCCACTGGCATCATGAAAGCACATGAGGCCGCAAGAGCAATCAGAATCGATAAGATAATCGGAGAAAGGCCAAAGGCTTCTGCTACGGTCGCAAACAAAGGAATAAACAGCGCAGACAGCGCGGTATTACTGACAAACTCGGTTAAGAAGACCACGAAGGTCGCCACCAGAAGCAGTACTAATACCAACCCTAAATCAGCAACCAAAACACTCAGCCCGGTGGCAAGAAATTCGCTAGTCCCCGTTGCTTTGAGTACATTGCTTAAACAGATACCACCACCAAACAAGAGTAAGACACCCCAATCGGCGGTTTTTTCAATATCTTTCCAGTGAACGACACGACAGAAGCTCACCGCAATGATTGCGCCTAAGGCAATGATCGTATCGAATTTAGCATAGCCACCGATCATGGCGTTAATCGGCTTACTGAAGATCCAGAATGTCACGGTTGTCGCAAAGATTGCTAACGTTACAACTTTGCCTTTATCCCATTCGACTGGTGTGTGGTTGAGTTCAAAATCCCCTTTCAATTCGGGTTTTAATAAACCGAACAGTACGATAATGGATAGCGGTAATAGCACGGAAGCAATCGGTAAGCCATAGCTCATCCACTCAGTAAAGGTTAATCCCACTTCCGCTGCGGCAATGGCATTCGGTGGACTACCGACGATGGTCGCCATACCACCAATACTGGCACTATAAGCGATACCAAGTAGTACAAAGACATGGGTTTTGTGGCCACTTTCTTGATTCACTTTACTTAGAATTCCTAACGCGAGCGGCAGCATCATCGCGGTGGTGGCCGTGTTGCTGATCCACATCGATAGTAGAGCGGTGACGCCAAACAGCATGAATACCGCGACGCTCATTTTTCCTTTAGCAATTACCAGTACTTTGTCGGCAATGACTTTGTCTAGGCCTTGACGATTCATTGCTGCCGCGAGCGCAAAGCCGCCTAAAAATAGGAAAATGATTGAGTTAGCAAAATTGTTAAGCGCTGTTTGGGTATTAAAGACACCAAACAATACCGCCATAACTGGAACTAAAATGGCGGTAACGGTGACATGCAAAGCCTCGGTTAGCCATAAGATGGCGATAAAGACCAGCATGCATATTCCGAGAACAACTTGGGGCTCCATTGGTAATGTAAAATACAGAGTCGCAAATAACACAATATCAGCCAATATGATCATGCTATTGCGGTTGATTAACCATTCACGAGTGTTGGTAGGTAGAGGGACACTATCATTTTTATTCATTATATTTATCTTCCTTTTGATGCCATAAGGCAGGCAAGATAATGACAGCAAATTAACCACGTAAAAAATGGTAGTTTAATGATTTGTTAAATAGATCAAAATGAATGGTTGCAAATGTTAATTTTATTCATTGTGCAATTTTGTTTATTTGTCGTAACGACAAATTGAAGTGATTTTTTGTTTTTACATCTACATTTTACATCTACATATTGGCGCCCTATTAAATAAATGAATTGAGAGTATTTATTTGTAGAGAGGTTTTTACCTATATAAGAGCGGCATCGAAGGGAGTTGTCTATATCATTGATATTAAGTGTTTTTATTTTAGTACTGCTGCGGTAGTTGATAATAAAAGTGCTGTTTCAATTAAATAAAAGAAAGGCAGATATATTTTCGCTGATGACGTAATTATAAAATTCGATGCTATTCGTCTAATTTGAATACTAATTGTGTTTATTATGTAATCATTAGGTATAATTAGTTTGCCAATTTACAGACTTGGTGCTATTTATCGCTGCAGTATAATTTGAAAATGAGGCCAGGAATGGAAGCCGAGCAATTAGAAGTACTCAATTTCATTAGCCAACACCCACCTTTTGATGACCTACCAGAAGAGCATCTACGTAATATCGCCCTGAATGTGGAAGTTGCATATTTCCGAGAGGGAACGGACATTCTTAAAGTCGGTGATGACATCCGTGATCTGTACTTGATTCGCAGTGGTGTTGTCGAAATCTACCGACGTAAAGGGGAGCTATACAACCGCTTTGCTACCGGTGGATTATTTGGCCAAATGGGCCTTCTGATGAATAACCGCGTGCGTATGCCAGCAAAAGCGACGGCTGATACTCTAGTCTACTGCATTCCTGAAGTCATCTTTACTCAATTGTGTGATGAATTCGAAAACTTTGCCGATTTTATGGAATTGGAGGACAGTGCGCGTCTGCGTACTGCTGTCTCTAATCATGCTGAAGGCAATGATTTTACCACTGCCAAAGCGCGCAAAATTCTCAGTCGTGAACCGATCACCTTAGAATCGAATGCGACTATCCAGCAAGCGGCGAATTTAATGGCAGAAGAAAATGCCACAGCATTGTTAATTGTTCGTCCTGCGGAAGAGTGTTTGGAAGACGATGATGAAGACGAACTACTCGGCATTCTGACTGATCGTGATTTGTGTATTCGGGTTATTTCGCAAGGTATCGATACTAATTTAACTGTCAGCGAAGTGATGACAACGGATGTCGTTTCATTGGGTTACAACGCTTATGTGTTTGAAGCTATGCTCACTATGTTGCGTTATAACGTGCATCATCTGCCGATTTTAAAAGATAAGAAGCCGATTGGTGTGATTGGCATGACGGATCTTGTTCGTCATGAATCACAAAATAGCTTGTTATTGGTTAGCTCGATTTTCCAACAAACCACGGTAGAAGACTTACAGCTGGTCGCAGCTCAGGTAAAAGATTGCTTCGTACGAATGGTTAATGAAGACGCTAACGCGCACATGGTTGGCCGAGCGATGTCCGTGATCGGCAGTAGTTTTAAACAACGTTTAGCTGAAATGGCAGAAATGGAGTTAGGCCCTGCGCCAATTCCTTATTGCCTTGTGGCAATGGGCTCGATGGCTCGTGATGAACAATTGATTGTTACTGACCAAGACAACGCAATTATTCTCGACAACAGTTACGATGAAGCGTTGCATGGTGAGTACTTTGCGCAGTTTTCTAAGTTCATTTGTGATGGTTTAGCGGCTTGTGGTTATAGCTATTGCAGTGGCGATATCATGGCGACCAATCCTGAATGGCGTAAAACGCGTACCGAATGGGAAGAGTGCTTCGCAAATTGGATCGATCATCCTACGCCTGAGCGTTTATTGAATAGTTCGATATTCTTCGACTTACTCGGTGTATGCGGTCGGGTTAAGTGGGCAGAGCAGTTGCAGAGCTTTATCGTGCGCCGTGCTAAGCGTAACAATCGCTTCCTTGCCTGCATGGCTTACAATGCGATTAGTCGCACGCCACCGCTTGGTTTCTTCAAAGATTTTGTGATGGAAAAAGATGGTCGCCATCGCAACTCAATAAACTTAAAACGCCGCGGTACCGCACCGCTAGCAGATTTGATTCGTGTGCATGCTTTAGCGATTGGTTCGCGCTCGCAAAACTCATTTGATCGACTCGATGACATCAACAATGCGGGAATTTTGCCCAAAGGCAGAGGGATGGATTTAAAAGATGCCATGGAACTGATCTACATGGTGCGTATTCGTCACCAAGCGCTGGATATCGAGAATCAAGAAGAGCCAGATAACAACATCGAACCTGAGCACATGTCTGAATTTGAGCGCCGAAATTTAAAAGCCGCCTTCCAAATTTTGAGTAACGCCCAGAATTACATCAAGTTCCGTTATCAGAGAAGCAGCAAATGATCGCCTTGCCGAAAGACAGAACGAGCTTGTTGGATACGTCACAGACACCTGATTGGCCCGTTTATTTTGAGCAGCTTAAACAGCAAGCACAAGACCCCCGCCTACAAGCCTATTATTCAGTGCCAATTGCTGAGGCGTCGACACCGTTAAAAGAGGTGCAGTTTGTCGCGCTCGATTTTGAAACCACTGGGTTGAATTCTCAGCAAGATGCGATTCTTACTATTGGACTAGTGCCTTTTACATTGTCACGAGTTGCGTGTAAAGAATCGGCGCACTGGGTGGTTAACCCTAACCGAGATCTCAACGAAGAATCGGTCGTTATTCACGGTATTACCGACACGGAGGTAAAGGCGGCTCCGCAGCTTGAAGCGATTCTAGAAGAGGTTTTGCAGGCTTTGGCCGGTAAGATTGTCGTGGTTCACTATAAAAATATTGAGCGCCAGTTTTTCTATCAAGCATTGATGGAATGTATCGGTGAAGGGATTGAGTTTCCAGTGGTGGATACCTTGGATATTGAGTATGCCATCCAGCGTGAACAGTGCCGTGGTTTTTTCAATTGGCTAAAACGTAAGAAGCCTGGTTCTGTAAGGCTTGGGCAGTCACGACAGCGTTATGGATTACCCGCGTATCAACCGCATCATGCGCTCACAGATGCCTTAGCAACCGCCGAACTCTTACAAGCTCAGTTTCAGTACTATTTTGCACCAGAAACGCCGCTTTCAGAAGTGTGGTTATAGGAAAAAATGTTCTTTATTGGTAAAAAATAAGTGTAAACCAGGTAGTTTAAGATTATGATCCTTCATCCTTTCGATTAGTTAAGGAAATGCTCAATAGTGAAAAAGTTGAGCGATTGGATTAGAAATTACCTTTCATTCTTAATGATTACGAAAGAAGAATTTTGATAAATGGTCACGTTTTTAAGGAGATAATTCGTGAGCACAGAAAACAATGGCGGGATTCAACGTCCCGACGGCAAGGTAAACGCGATCGACACTGATTACCAAATTGGTCAAGATAACGTTGCTTTAAAAGTAGGCCCATTTGGCCTTGATATTCACAACCGTGTTTTTGCCATTTCAGGTATGTCTATCATCCTGTTTGTCATTTTAACACTTACCTTCAGACAGCAAGTTGAACCCTTTTTCGCTGGATTGCGCGGATGGCTGGTCTCTAACTTAGATTGGTTCTTCCTTGCATCAGGTAACTTTTTTGTTGTCGTCTGTCTGATCTTAATCTTTACTCCGCTTGGCCGAGTAAGAATTGGTGGAACAGAAGCAACACCGGATTATAGCTACACTGGTTGGTTAGCCATGCTATTTGCTGCCGGTATGGGTATCGGTTTGGTGTTCTTTGGTGTATCTGAGCCAATGTCTCACTTCAGTGCTGCGCTTAATGGCGTTACCGTGGAAAATGGCGTACGTACTGACTGGGCGCCTCTGGGAGCGGCAATTGGTGATACTGAAGCGGCTTCTGCTCTAGGTATGGCTGCAACGATTTACCACTGGGCATTGCACCCATGGTCAATCTACGCATTGCTTGCACTTGGTCTAGCGATCTTCTCGTTCAACAAAGGTCTACCTTTGACCATGCGTTCAATCTTTTACCCACTATTTGGTGAGCGTATTTGGGGTTGGACTGGTCACGTGATCGATATTCTAGCAGTCGTTGCAACAGTGTTTGGTCTAGCAACGTCACTTGGCTATGGCGCTTCTCAAGCCGCTACGGGCCTGAACTACTTGTTCGGTATCCCGATGAATGACACGACGCAAATTATCTTGATCGTTATTATCACAGCTTTGGCTCTTGTATCCGTTGTTGCTGGTCTAGATAGTGGTGTTAAGCGTCTTTCTGAGATCAACATGGGTGTTGCGGCGGTTCTATTACTGTTCGTGATTGTTGTTGGTCCAACACTGGCTATCTTCACCGGTTTCTTTGATAACATCGGTGCTTATTTGTCGAACATTACTGCGCTTTCAATGCCGTTTGGCCGTGAAGATGTGAATTATTCACAAGGTTGGACTGCGTTTTACTGGGCGTGGTGGATTTCATGGTCCCCATTCGTTGGTATGTTTATCGCACGTGTTTCTCGTGGTCGTTCAGTTCGTGAGTTTATCGTCTGCGTTATCCTGATCCCATCAACGGTGTGTGTATTGTGGATGACAGCTTTCGGTGGCACTGCAATTAGCCAGTACGTTAATGACGGTTACCAAGCGGTATTTAATGCTGATCTGCCTCTTAAACTGTTTGCGATGCTTGATGTGATGCCATTTGCCGAGATCACCTCTATCGTCGGTATCATTTTGATTGTTGTGTTCTTCATTACTTCTGCTGACTCTGGTTCATTGGTTATCGATACCATTGCCGCGGGTGGTAAAGTTGATGCACCAACACCTCAACGTGTATTCTGGTGTACGTTTGAAGGCTTAGTTGCGATCGCGCTATTACTTGGTGGTGGCTTAGCTGCAGCCCAAGCGATGGCGGTAACCACGGGCTTGCCATTTACACTTGTTTTACTTGTTGCTTCGATTTCTTTGGTTAAAGGTTTGCTGGATGAACCTCGTCCTAAATCGAAGAAAGAGAAAAAAGCAGTCGCGTAATAACAACCGCTAATCTGCTTAACTCGATGATTGATTAAGTCAAAACGGCATACGAAAGTATGCCGTTTTTGTATTAATTGAAAGTAAATTCAATCCAACTAAATCCTCAATCAAACTCAATCGTTGTTCATTGCTACCCAGCAAAAACAATTACTATAAGTTGTTGATCATTCTTGCTGATTAAAAACGGATAAGAGAGGTATTGGGGAGGGGGTAATACGTTTTGTAAGAATAACAAGTTAGCGGGAGCGATAGACATTCGGCATAAAAAAAGAGCCGCAATAGCGACTCTTTTCTCTCCAAACTGTCAGCAAAAAAGCTTGGAATTCCAGGGGCAAACGAAGGTTTCTTCTTGTTCTAGATAAAAAGTACTACCGAATCGCAAGGAAGTAAATTAGCAAAACGTATTTGGTTTTTATTTTGCTGATGAAAAAAATATAAGGGTGGAGTAATTCACATATAGATGTAACAGATAGTTTTATCAGTGTTATTCGCAATCCCAATAGTGATGGTATTTTGACGGAAAGTATTAGGTTGCCAACAAATGAATTATTGAAACGTATTTTTTAGACTTTTGACTCTAATCACGAAAATGTTCACTTAGTGACGTAGAGAATGCTGAAAAAATTTAGGTGTATTTTTTGATCATATCGTAGAGCTTTTCTTTTCTTAATGGTTTAGATAGATAGTCATCCATACCGACATCGGTGCATTTTTTGATATCTTGGTCGAGCACACTCGCGGTTAAAGCGACAATCGGTGTTGAGGGTAAGTTCTGACTCTGTTCATACTGACGAATCTCTTTAGTAGCGGTAAATCCATCCATTTCAGGCATCATGCAATCCATAAGCATCATTTGGTAGCGATTGCCTTGTTTAACCTTGTTTAGGGCTTCTAGACCATTGTTAGCGATATCATATTGATAATTGCCATTTATTAAAAATAACGAGACGACTTGTTGGTTTACTTGATTGTCTTCCACAATCAGCACTCTTGCACCATTCGATTCGATGTTCTGATCGCCATTAGTAATTGTTGCCATCGAGGATGCATCCCCTTGATGCAACATACGTTCATATAGAGCTTGTTTCGATTGTTGAATGGTAGTGATGACGCGTATCCCTAATATTGGGTATTTAATCAGCCCATCAACTTTGTCTTTAAAGTCAAAGTCATTAGTAGCAAGGTCTTGAATAATAATGATAGGAGTTGAGGGGGCGAGTTTCTGTAACTGCGCTAGATCACAGAGTGTTTTGTCACTCGATTGATAATGAAGAAAGATGACATCTGACGGGACAGCATAAGCGACATCTTTAACGGTTGTTGTTTTTTCTACACCATAAAAGACCAGTGTACGCTCGAGGGCGTCATTGATTTGTTGATGGCAACTGATTACACATACGTGTGAGACGATCGTCTGCTGTTTACGTGGAGCACGCTCCAATAGCTCAACCGGTAATCTAAAGTAAAAACGACTGCCTTGGCCTTTTTCGGATTCAATTTTTAGCTCTCCTCCCATTAGTGTGACGAGCTGTGAACTAATGCTTAGTCCTAAACCAGTGCCACCAAATTGGCGGGTAATTGAACCATCTTCTTGTTTGAACGGCTCAAAAATATCGCTCTGCTTATCTTTTTCTATGCCAATGCCGGTATCGGTCACGGCAAAAGTTAGGAATGTTTTACCTTGGTCGTTATGGGCTGTTACTTCTAATGTCACCGCTCCATGTTCGGTAAATTTCACCGCATTAGAGACGAGATTCATCAGTATTTGTCGTAGGCGATGTTCATCCAATTTAACGCAGTGTGGTGTATCGTCACTGATGTGAATTTCCATACGAATGTTCTTTTCTTTTATTTTCTGCGCGACCATTGAAGCCGTATCATAAATCGCATCGCGCACCTGGCTCGGGTAAGGTGTAATTTCGATATGTCCAGATTCGATTTTAGATAAATCTAATACATCATTGATCAACATAAGTAAGGTTTGTGAAGAGGTTTCAATCGCATGAAGATAGTCGCGTTGATTGGGGGTTAACGTGGTATCAGCCATGATTTGAGACATCCCGATGATGCCGTTTAGTGGTGTGCGAATTTCATGTGACATGTTGGCTAAGAAGGCGCTTTTAGCTTTGTTTGATACCTGAGCTTCAGATTCTGAACTGACCAGTCGGCGTTCTAATCGAGTGATAGACCAAGTGACATAGCCAAGTACCAAAATTAGACTAGTGACTAAAGCAAAGAGAATATGATGGGTAGTGTCGTCAATAGTATTGAGTTTTGCTTGAATCTGTTGAGGTAAGTTTTTATGCATGATATTCAGCTTCTCCTCAACGGTATGGATTTCTCTTCGGAGATCGCCGTGCAAGCCAGATTTATGGTCATAACCAAATGTGTGATAAGCACTTTGCAATTGATTAAAGCTCTGCTGATAATCGAGTATTGCGTGTTGTAACGACGGTGGCGCCCCTGCAGATAAAAAAGAGAGTTCAAAAATCAGTTTTTGCGCATTGGTGAGATGATCAGGATTAAAAGTGCGGAAAAAATAATAGCTGCTTTCTTGCAAATGGAGGATGGTCTGATGGAATCGCTTGTCTCCTAGATCTAAGATGTTTTCTTCTAATTTAAACCAAGCCGCCTTAAAGTGTTCAATGAGTCCTTGCTGATTATCTCCTTCAATGAGTATTTTTTGGTCGGCTAGTTTCACAAACGTTTTTGAATAACGTTCAATCGCTTGGTGCATCTCACTGGATGTAAAGGGCAGCGTGAGTTGATGTTGTTCTAGTTGTTGTTCTATCAGTAACAGATTGTCTTCAAGTTGAATAATCGTTCGCTGCAAATCATCTAAATAACGACGGTCGACGCGGCTAATAAAGTCTTTTTCTTGTCGTCGGATATCGAGCATTAGATTCTCAGAATGAGCTACAGACAGCTGTATTGTTTTTAATTTGCCTTCAAGCCCTTTGTAATAGTGGTTAAGCAACGCAAACGCACTGACTAGAGTGAGTATCACAACGCTCGCTAGCAAGATTTGTAAGCGGATAGAGTGTTTTATAGTAGCCATAACGTTTATCTGTCTGATCGTTAATTATTTTCCTTAGAATAATTAAAGCTTAGTTCAATTTTTCCGAGTTAGGATTATGGCCAGTGATATTTGAGGGGAGAAGCAGGGGGCTTTGTCCGTTTTGTTTATACCATAGCGCGACGAGGATTAGTGAGTTGGTGTTAATGTTAAAGGCGGTGTTTGAGCCGCCATTTTCATATTCGCCTGTTGGTATACTGCGTGCTTGCAGGCTATTGTTGAGTACCGCATCGAACAGCTGTTGACCAAATTCATCATCAAATAGCACGCTAAACCCAAAGGCGACTTTATGACTTAATATCTGTGGGTTCTCAATGACTTTCCCTCCGGGGCTAACACTCGTCCATGATTTACCGTAATAGTAGAGGTTGTTATAAGCGAACCATGGATTTTTATTCATCGCATCTTCAGCATAACTGAAGAGTTTATTCTGTTGTTTGGAGTGCTCTTTATGCAGAGAGTAGATCGTCTTGATTTGGTTCCAATCACTATCTTGGCCAAACTCTAAACTGGCCAATACATAAGGGTCACTGGTCATGAAGGGCACGTTACGACTATCAATTTGTAACGTATTACCTGATATGTCGACGGTTGAAATATAGTCGTCAATATTGGGAAGTGGCACTTTATACCCAAACAACTCAAAGCCTGTTGCCGCATATTGTAGATAACCATGCCGACCTTCTTGGCGATAATATTCGGTACCTTTATAGCGCTTTTCACCATAAAGAGTGCCGTTACTGATTGCTTTATTCAGCTCCCAGTAGCTGAGAAGATCAAGAATTTCATCTTCCAGTTCAGGGTGCTGTTGGCAGAGTATTTTTAGCCAAATCAACAGTCGTCCGATATCCAGTGCTGACCAGCCGTTGCCATTAGTTGGATCTGAACTCAGCCTCCCAGACGGCATACCTGTTTTTGTACTGTATTCACGATTTGGCAACCAGTCTTTATAAAGCGGCATTTCACGCAGTGTTGAGAGTGTCTGTGCCAATTCTCGGTGTGTTTGTTCCTTCGATTTTAAATTAAGTGCTTCCAGCGCGAGCGTGCCAGCAATGCCACTGGCTACATCCCACATCGTTGAATGGGCATAACCTTGAACAGAATCCCATAGCCCGGTGGTTTCACGTCGATTTCGGTCAAGATAGTACTGTGCTTTTTTTGCTAATAGACGCTCATTGCGATTGAGTTGATAGAGCGGTTTTCCATGCTGGTACGTAGGGTGAACGTCCACGGTTGTCAGCGTTATTGCATTTAACCCGTTTGAAAAATCAGAGGGTTCAGGCTCAGTAAGAATTGAAGATTCGAGAATAGGCGGTGCGATGACTCGGCGGTGAAATGTTGTTGCTGGAGCTACTGATTGTGTTTGTTGAGATATACTGCGCTGACCATAGAAACTCACTTGTTCTTCGGCTAATGCATCATTTTTCATTGAGCTACCATCGACAAGATCATCACTATTACCGTATATCGGTAGGGCAGTAATAACACCGACAATAACTAACCAGCAGCGAGATTTCACGTGTTATGCAATTCCATTCGCAAATGTTTATCTAAGATAATGATAATACAAGATTTGCTATACGCTAGTTAGGTTGAATAAAAATCAGCTATTAGTTGGTGCTTGTTTGTTCGGTATTGCGATTTATGAATCGAATTAATAATGAACAAATTGAGTGTTAAATAAGCAAAAATACTTGAGTTTCACAGATGAGCGTTGATAAACTATAAAGGATCGCGATACGCTGAAGTTATCCGACATTCTATTACTTTTATCACAATAATTTTTATGACAACGGACAGTGCTGGCTAAATGGATTTGAGTTTAGTTAGGAAATACTGTTATGAAACATTTTTGTCAATTTGTTCAAACGCTAGGCTTTAGTGAGTGCCAAGTCGGCGCTTGTGATCCCTTTTCTGAACCGCAATTTTTTTATACTCATCCTGATTACACTCTAGGCTCTGATGCCAAAAGACGTGTACACGATTACTTAGCCCACTCCCCTCTTTTTTTACAAGATTATGGTCAAATAGAACAGGCAGATTTTGCGATTGGCTTTTCATTTGGTGATAGCGACTGTATCAACCTAGAGTTGGCAAATATCGCCAATACGGTGCATCAAATTGCGCCATCATTAACACTCTATTTGCAGCAAGAGATAGCTCTTCATACTTCAACGCCGCAGATAACCATTGCTAATAATCAGTATCAAACAACGTTTGATGTGGCGAAGCAAGCGCAACAGCGACAAGTGGGGAAAAAAGTATTGGTATTGGCTCAAGCGTGGCATGCCAAGCGTTGTATCGAAACCTGTCAGTCATTGGGACTGGAAGTCGTTGCATTGAAAGTGGTCAATGGTTTCCCCGCGAACGATCCACAGCCGTGGGTTCGTAATCCGATTAATTGGGTGATTAAAGAGAGCCATCGACATATGGCTACAGGCTATGAAATTAGTCAGAAATATCAACTAGCTTAGTCATCGACTGACAAAACAGCGTCTATACTCAATAGATAACTATATGCAACAACGTCAGTTAAGGTTAATTAAGTTATGAGTATAGATTCAGCAAAGGCTTTGCTGTCGAGCAATCCGTTCGATGCTGTCCGGAAGGAAATTTGGGCAGCGATCGCTTTCAGTTTAGGGGTTAATTTGCTCGTGCTGGCAGTGCCAGTGTATAGCTTACAGCTTTTTGACCGGGTGATGGGCAGTGCCAGTGTTGAAACTATGTTTGCTTTGCTGGCCATTACACTCTTTTTAGTTTCGGCTCAGGCACTACTTGAGTATATTCGCACCTTGTTAATGCAACGCTCAGCATTGAAGTTGGACGCGAAATTGAGTGGTGAGCTACTGGCAAAAAGCATTGCGGAATCCTCAAAAACCAACCGCATAGAAAAGAATGCCTTACAAAACCTCACCACGTTACGCAATTTTTTGGTGTCACCTTCTACGTCATCTATTCTTGATTTACCCTTCACTCCGCTGTTTTTATTACTACTGTTTGCGTTCCATCCCTACATCGGCGTTGTCGCTCTGATTGGCGTGGTGGTATTTGCAGGTTTAGCTGCTGTGATGATGTTGGGCGGTAGAAAGTTAACTGCTCAAGCGCAGCAGACCACCGCTCAGGTCAGCATGGAGCTCAATGATTATTTAAGAAATGCGCCCACATTAAAAGCGATGGGTATGAGTGAGAATGTCGGTAATTCATGGCAAGAAACCAATGCTAGTGTGTTGCATTTACAGTGGTTGGTGAATTCTCGTGTGGGACTATTGCTAGCTATCAGCCGTTATTTTAGAACCTTATTGCAAGTCGCAGTGCTGACCTGTGGAGTATATCTGGCACTGCAACAGCAAATAGGCATTGGCGCAGTGATAGCCAGTTCGATATTGATTGGACGTGTTTTAAGTCCGTTTGAAAGCGCGGTGAGCGGCTGGAAAACATGGTATAGCGCGTTCAAAGCGTGGCAAAGCCTAAATCATAGCGTGTTGGAAAATACACACTCCCAGAAGACGTTGTTACCAGAACCGAAAGGCGATATTCAGTTTAGTAATGTCAGCCTTAAATTTGCTCATGCGCGTAAAGCGACGATTCAAAATATCAGTTTTAAGTTAGGGGCAGGAAATGCACTTGCAGTAATGGGTAACTCCGGCTCTGGAAAATCAACCTTAGCCAGTTTGTTAATGGGCATCCAACAACCGAGTATGGGCGAGATCATGATTGATGGCGCCAGCATTGAAAAGTGGGATCTTAATCAGTTTGGTCAGTACATTGGCTATCTACCTCAACATGTCGGCCTGCTGGCAGGGACGGTAAAACAAAATATTTGCCGTTTTACTGAAGGAGATGATGAGGCCGTAATACGAGCGGCCAAGTTGGCTTGCATTCATGAAATCATCATGTCATTGCCGGACGGTTACGAAACCTATATTGGAGAGGGTGGTGTTTTACTCTCCGGTGGACAAAAGCAAAGGATTGGTCTCGCGAGAGCCATTTATTCGAATCCAAGAGTATTGGTGCTCGATGAGCCTAATTCAAATTTGGATCCAGAAGGTGAAACGGCCTTAGCGATTGTGCTGCAACATTGCAAAGAGCACCAGATCACCGTCGTGATGATCAGTCACCGTCCAGGCTTTTTACGTCAAATGGATTGGGTGATCAAACTCAAAGATGGCAAAGTAGAAAAAGCGGGTACCTGCGAGCAATTCTTGGGGCTACATGTTGAGCAAGAGCTGTCACAGAGCCAAGCAAGTCAAACGGCTTAAGGGGGAGTTATGAGTAATGTTATTGCACAAGAGATGTTCAGTACCCGCAAACTAATTACGATTGGCTTGACGGTGTTAGTCGTCACGACAGTAGGCTTTTTAGTTTGGGCAATGAGTATGCCATTAAGTTCAGCCTCCGTTGCGCCAGGCAGTCTTGTGGTGGAGAGTAAGCGTAAGCAAATTCAACATTTACAAGGTGGTTGGGTTAAACAAGTCTTCGTGCGAGAAGGGCAAACCGTAGCGGTCGGTGAACCTCTGATTGAGCTTTCAGATACGAAAGCGGAAGCAGACTATCGCCGTTATCTTTACCGTAGTTACTCTTTACAGGCACAGCAAGCGCGCTTGAATTCGCTAACCAATGGTGATGCCGAGATCGTATGGCCCGCAGCGCTTACTGAAGATCAAGATGAGTTGGTAATAGCAGCACTGTTGCGCAGTGAAAATGTTCAGTTTGAACAAGCATTGTTGCGGGTGCAATTACTGGAAGGTCAATATCAGCAGAGAATTGCCTTATATAACGAAAAAATCAAAGGCAATCAGTTTCAAAAGCGCGCTATTGCCACTCAAGGCGATTTAGTCAAACAAGAAGTCGCAATGACACAGGGCTTAGTTGACAAAGGTTACGTGTCTAAAACGCGGATGCTCGAGCTGTTGCGGCATCAAGCACGTATTGATGCCGAATTGGCCGAGATCAGTCTGACGATTGATATGGCAGAGCGAGAGCTAGAATCGCTGCATCAAACTCACCAAAATCAACTTTTGGAGCTAAAGAGTGAGCACTCTTTTCAGCTTAAAGGGGTCAATGATGAGTTAAGGGATGTACAACAACTGATCAAAACCGCCTTGGATATCCGCGAGCGTATTTTAATTCGTAGTGAATTTGATGGCAAAGTCGTGGGGATGAATATCGCCAATATCGGAGGTGTTATTAAGCCGGGGCAAGTATTGATGGAGATCGTGCCGGAAAGTGACGAATTGATTGTTGAGGCAATCGTGTCACCAAAGGACATTGATGTGGTGAGGCCTGGGCTAGATGCTCGGGTGCGTTTAACGGCTTACAGTGCGAGAAATACACCGCCAGTGATGGGGGAGGTATTGCATGTTTCTGCTGATCGAGTATTACAGGGTGGTGAGAATAAAGATACCGCGCAAGGGTATCTAGTGACTATTCGTTTTGATCACTCTTCAGTTGCTGATTTGATTGAGAATCATGGCGTAGCACTTTACCCGGGCATGTTAACGGAAGTACTGATTCTGGGTGAAGAACGGACGCTTTGGGATTACTTGGTGAGTCCGATATTTAGCGGTTTACATAAAGCGATGAGGGAAGTGTAATGACGCAAGAAATGATGTTTTGGTTGTGTTTTTATGGCTTCTTTATGCTAGTAACGGCATTAGTGGGATATCATAAAAACAATACCGTAGCGGGGATTTTGTTGGGCTATGTTTTGGGGCCAATTGGTTTAGTGTTGATCTTGTTTAGCCAAGACCGACGTCATGGTCACTGTCCGCATTGTTCTGCAAAAGTTGATCGCCATGCTTATCATTGTCCTCGATGTGAGCAAAAGTGCTACAAACAATTGGTTTGATTTTATTTCGATAAAAACAAATTAAGGCGATCTTGTCGTCGTTTCAATTGTTCCGATAGCATGCAGTAAGAAAAAAGGCCCACCGGGGTGGGCCAAGCAGTGGTGTGAACTTGAATTTTAGGACTACACTTCGGTCGAATCTGGGAAGTTAATGTCGTTGCTATCGAGATCACTCCAGATAACCACTTCTTGCCCTGAGTCATTTTCAAATCGGTAGCCGTAAAGTGATCCTGTATCAATATCGCTGGCTTGATAAATACTGGCGATAGAATCACTCATTTCTACGTGGCTCTCAGTGAGCGTCCAGCCCCAGCCAGACAAGTCAATGCTACTGGCCCCAGTACAAACAAATTGCCCGGAGGTTTCTCCTGCGGTGTGGTTTGCTGCAATTTTATCGAGTGCGAGTGAAAGCTCTGTGTCGCTAGAGTTAATGCTAACCCCTTCTAATTCTTGGAAGGTATTGTGGCTCATATCGATCATCTGGCTTTGGTTGTCATCTCCTACCAGTAGGACGTCAAAGTCAGCGCCCCCGCTAAAGTGAACCATATTGGCTTCGCCACTTTCAATTTCATTTGAGTCAAACACTAAGTGGTCGTTGCCCGCACCGCCGAACAGTTGGTCAATGCCTTCCCCACCATCGAGGCGGTCATTACCCGTTTGACCATAGAGCGTATCGTCACCAGCATCTCCAGCTAAGATGTCATTACCTACGCCACCGTCGAGCGTATCAGCATTATCATTGCCGTTGATGGTATCGTTACCTTCACCACCAGAGACATAGTCCTCGCCGCTACCGCCAGAAAGCTTATCGTCGCCTTGTTCACCATAAAGCATGTCGTTTCCTCCATTCCCTGATAGTGTATCGTTGCCATCTTCACCAAACAGCGTATCAGACGAGCCACCGCCAGAGAGGTTGTCGTTACCCGTACCACCCCATAACGTGTCATTACCACCATCTCCGCGTAGTGTGTCGTTCCCTTCGTTACCGTGTAGGGTGTCATTACCTGAGCCGCCAGACAGATAGTCATTGCCTAGCCCGCCAGTGAGTGTATCGTGATCATTTTGTCCCCACATTGAGTCATCGCCGTCATCCCCTTGTAGGATGTCGTCACCAGAGCCGCCGTAGAGCTTATCGTTATCAGCGCCGCCAAACAGTTGGTCTGCACCACTGCCTGCATTTAGCGTGTCTTGGCCGGCATCACCACGTAATTCGTCAGCTCCCGATCCGGTTGTGAGTTTGTCGTCACCTTCACCTCCTGTTAAGGTATTGGTGCCACTGGTAACAGTGACGGTGTCATTACCGAGGCCACCATCGATTTGATTACTTCCGCCTTGTGCAGTGATGGTGTCATTACCATCCCCACCATCTATTTGATTATTGCCAGAACCTGACAGTTGAATATCATCATTACCCAGTCCACCGAAGAGAATGTTATTGTCACCAGTAGCGATGATGGTATCAGCGCCATCGCCACCATCTATTTGGTTTGAGCCCGCACCTGTTACTTCGATGTGGTCATCATCTGCGCCACCGAAAACAAGGTTATTTGCACCGTTTAATGTAATGCTATCTTGTCCGTCATCACCGTAGACGCTGTTGCTATCAGACTCATCTTCAATAATGTCGTTACCACTGCCACCCAGTAGGGTGTCGGCTCCGCTTCCACCAAGTAGCGTATCGTCGCCTTCCTCACCAGAAAGTGTGTTAGTGCCACTTTCGCCAACCAATTTATCGTTACCAGTGCCACCGAATAAGTGGTCATTCCCAGAGCCGGAATAGAGTTCGTCTATGCCAGCGTCACCGTGCAAGGTATCGTTACCAGCACCACCAAACAACAGGTCGTTAGCGTCGCCGCCAGATAGAGTATCGTTACCGTCACCTGCATCAATCAGGTCTTGCCCCTCATTTCCACTGAGATTGTCATTGCCTTTACCACCAAACAATGAGTCATCGCCTAGACCTCCTGACGCGGTATCGTTACCAGAGCCGCCATAGAGAGTATCTTGACCTTCACCAAGGTCAATGGTGTTTTGGCCAGCTTCGCCGTAAACCGTATCATCGCCTAGACCGGCATCAACGTTATCAGCACCATCGCCGGCGTAGAGAATATCGTCTCCACCAGCGCCAGTAATGGTGTCAGCATCTGCGCCACCATAGAGCGTATCACCGACATCACTTCCCACCAGTGTGTCGTCACCGTCACCACCGTATATCTGGTGACTGCCAGTTTCAGCTGCGTAGAGCGTATCGTTACCTTGCTCACCCAGAATAGTATCGAATCCATCGTCCCGTACGAGGTCATTTCCTGCACCCGCGGCAATAAAGTCGTACCCTTCACCACCAATCAGTTCGTCATTACCCGCGCCGCCAAAGAGCGCATCATTGCCTGAGCCACCTTTGACGATATCTGCGCCATCACCAGCATCAATGTGGTCATCGCCAGCGCCTGCATCAATATCATCATTGCCTGAACCTGCGTAGATTTGGTCATTGCCTTCTTCTGTGGTGATCGTGTCGGCATCGCTACCGCCATATACAGTGTCATCCCCTAAACCGGCAGAGATGGTGTTGATGCCAGATTCACCATAGACGGTATCATTACCTGCACCAGAGTCGATTTGGTCTTCACCAGAGCCTGCAAAAATAGTGTCGTCGCCTAAGCCAGAACTGATAGTGTCGTTACCTGCACCACCGGATAGCAAATCGGCTTCATCGCTACTGATGAGGATATCGTCACCATCCTCGCCATAGATTTCGCTGCGGCCAGTTCCTCCATCTAAATGATCATTACCTTTACCTCCGACGAGAACGTCATCACCATCATCACCGAAAAGAGAGTCATTGCCTGCGTCGCCGATGAGCGTGTCATTGCCTTGTGCACCTGTAATGATGTCGTCACCATCGCCTCCAAAGGCGATATCATCTCCTGCACCAGCTGATATAACATCATTACCATCGTTGCCTTCGATAAAATCATGACCTGCGTTGGCGGTAATAATGTCGTCATCGGCACCACCATAGAGCTTGTCGCTTTCATCAGAACCAACGATCGTATCCTGACCGCTACCGCCATATAGATCGCTGGCATTGACACCCGCAAATAACTGATCATCGCCGGCTTCACCAAACAGTTGATTATTGCCTTGTTCACCTTGTAATACATCGTTACCAGCGCCAGCAAAAATTTGGTCATTACCGCTACCTGCGTAGACTGTATCCTCGCCCGCGCCGGTAAACGATTTATCATCACCAGAACCGAGCGACACGCTATCAATACCACTGCCAGAATAAACCGTGTCGTTATCACTGCCAGTGTCAATTGTATTGTTACCATCACCGGAAAATACGGTATCTTGCCCAGAGCTTGTTGTAATATTGTCTGCGCCACTGCCGGCATACAGTAGGTCGTCACCGGCACCTGTAGCCAGTGTATTGTTCCCATCACCGGCATAGATTGTGTCATTACCATCGCCAGATAGTATGGTGTCGTCTCCTACATCTGAGTAGATAGTATCGTCACCAGTACCAGAATCTATGGTGTTGTTGCCGGTCTCACCAAATACGATATCGTTACCTTCACCAGTGGTTATGGAGTCATCCCCAGAGCCTGCATAGACTTGGTCAGCCCCTTCGCCCGTCGTGATGATATCGTTTCCTTCATTCGCGTGAATAATATCGTCGCCATCACCACCATCGATGGTATCGTTACCTTCACCACCATACAGTTGGTCGTCACCTAGGCCACCAATGAGAGTATCATTACCTACATCACCATAGAGTGTGTCGTCACCGCTTCCACCGTCGAGCTGATCGTTGCCGAGCTCTCCGACTAGTACATCTTGTTCTGATCCGCCAGAGATTATGTCATCGCCATCGCCGCCCAACAGTAAGTCGTCCCCTGCGTCGCCGGTGATGGTATCAACACCTTCACCGCCAAGAACAAAATCGTTGCCTTCTCCCGCGATAATAGTATCGTCACCTTGATCACCGTGAATTTCGTCATTACCGGCGTTTCCTTCAAGAAAATCATTACCTTTGCCACCGAGTAAGCTATCGTTACCTTCGCCGCCAAGTAGGGTGTCAGCGCCATCATCCCCAATCAGGGTGTCGTTACCCGTGCCGCCTTCAAGATGATCGTCACCCAATTCTCCCATTAGAAGATCATCTCCTTGGCCGCCATAGAGCGCATCTGTGCCATCGGAACCGAGTAGGGTGTCATTTCCTTCGTCACCATATAAGGTGTCGTCACCAGAACCACCAACTAAGACATCATCACCTAGACCACCATGAAGTTGGTCGTTATTGATGTCGCCATCGAGAAAGTCGTTGCCCTCACCACCATAGATAGTATCGTCACCTTGTTGACCTTTGAGGATGTCATCACCAGCGCCACCATCGATCGTATCGTTGAAAATGTTGCGAACTTGCACGTCCATGTCGCTAACAGAGGTGATTGGTGCGCCATCTTGATCTATGAACGCAAGTACAACCGCGCCATCACTTGGCAGATCAGCTTCGGCAATATCAATATCAACACTCACCGTTCCACCCGCAGTCGCGGTAGTCAATTGTGTGGTAAGGATGTTGCCCTGTTCGTCGGTAATTTGTATGGTGATTTGGGCGTTTTCAGAGAAACCACCTGCATTAGTCGTGGTTTGCACGGCTTGATTGACGGCGAAATTATTCAGTTTTATTTCGTGGGTTGCTTGCTCTTCTTGGCCGGCACTAAATTCATAGACTGTGGTTGAGGTTCCCCAAGAATCATCAGTGCTAGCTGGAGGCTGATCTTCTTTTAGTGCGTATTCTACATCCCCGAGAACGGTATCTGCGCCATCACCGGCTGAGATAGTATCGCTACCTTCACCAGCGGCGACGAAATCGTCACCAGCGAGAGTGGATATTTCATCATTACCAGCGCGACTGTTTATCGAATCGTCATCTGATGTACCAGTAATGAGGTCATCATGTTTGGTACCTTCCATAAGCCTTCTCCTAGCCATTGTGCTTGAATTCTTGGTATTGCAATTGTGATACCAGATTCATATTTTTGGTTATAGTTCTAGATTAGTAGGCGAGGAGATATTTGCCACGAAAGTTTAATTTATTAACAAAATCAGCAGTTAAAATGAGAAGCTATATGCGAGGGTAATAGAGCCATCTTTGAAGCGGCCAGTGTCTTCGCCCCGTTCTGAAGGGTGCCAACGATTCCCAGAATAATTGTTATATTGCAAAGTGACAGTGCCTGGCCGCCAGTCAAAATAACCAAAACCGTAGGTGTAATCAGGGTTCCAAGGCTGTTGTTGTGCTTTGTCAAAATAGTAAAAAGCGGTGGCATTCACGTACCAATTGCCAAAAATAGAATATTTACATCCAAGGCTAAGGGTTTGGTGATTCTTTTTATAGGAAATCGAGGCTAAATCGAAATACTCGGGTGTGTGATTGAAATCAACTTGGCAGCCAATGGCTCCTTGCTCGGTAAAACTTATCCAATCTTTGGCTAAACCGGTAACCGGAAATTTCCAACCCAACGCCCAAGTTCCTTGGTTGAACTCAGTGATACGTCCTCCGTCTTCGGGTGAAAATCGGTTACCACCATAGTTTGAGTACACCAAACTAAAAGTGTAAGGACGCCAATCGCTATAGCCAAAGACATAAGTAAAGTCAGGATTCCATGCTTGTTGTTGATCGCTGTCCCAATAATAATAAGCGGTACCGGAAATAAACCAGGCACCAGCAATAGTGTACTTCAATGAGAGTGTGGCCGTGGTGTTGTTATTCGTTGGGCCATTGGTTGCTCCCGCGGGCAGATTGGCGGATTCGGTTTCAGCCAGTGGGTGATGGTAGCCAATATTGCCACTTAGCCCTTGGAGTAAGGTGCGTGATTCCCATTCTTCGTAAGGGAAATTAAATGAACTGCTGACACCATTCCAGATCTCTTCTAGTTCAATATCGACATCGTTTTTTATCGGAGATGAGTGGTCTGATGGCGGTGTGACGGTCAGGACATGTTGTGAGGATTTAGCCGCCATTGGGCTCGTGTTTGCGAGGTACTCATCGGCCAAAGCTGACTTTAATGACAACCCACTAAGTAGAAACAATAATAGTGCCGCAACTTTTCTTGTTTGCAAAATACCGTCATCCATATCGTTAGCATCAGTAGTGAGCAGATAAGTTTAGGATAATAATAAGAAATTATTTGCATTGCTACTAATCGAGTCTAACCTAAAGTTATAGCGCTTGCGAATTTAAGAGCCAACAATAGGTCTCATCAAGCGCAAAGAACGCGGCAGGAAGCCGCATTAACGTCAGAACATAGAAAATATAAAGGCTAGGGATGAAAGAAATTCTGCTGGTGGATGACAGCCGAACCATTCTTATTTATATGAGTTCGGTGCTCCAAAAACGGGGATATAAGGTCTACACCGCTATGAGTGGTGAGGACGCTTTAGAGGTGCTTAGCGAACGAGATAGCATCCAATTTGTCCTGTCCGATTGGATGATGCCGGGTATGAACGGTATTGAACTTTGCCAAACGCTAAAATGTCATAATTTTGGCCGTTACATATTCTTTGTGCTCCTCTCTTCTAAAAACGATCAGCAATCCATTATCAGTGGCATTGATGCTGGCGCAGATGATTTCGTTGATAAAAAAACCTCTGTTGAAGAACTTGAAGCGCGTATTCGAGCGGGCTTTCGTACTCTAGAGCTTCACAATGACCTGTTAGAGAAAAACCATGAGCTTGATAAAGCTTATGACACAATCAAGCGTGATCTCGATTCAGCAGGCGATCTAATCAAGCAAATCTTACCAAAGACAAAAGTGTTCCCTTGTGCAGAGCTGAGCTATGTCTCTATCCCAAGCGCCCAAATAGGTGGCGATATGCTGGGTTATATGCAGCTTGATGCCAATCATATTGCTTTTTATTTATTTGATGTCGCTGGGCATGGCGTTTCATCTGCACTCATGTCGTTCTCTGTTCAACAGAGCTTATCAGTATTGACGGGAAGCTCCTCTGTAGTGATGCGCTCGGAAGCGAGTGGCAGTGAGATCGCTTCGCCAGAAGAAGTGGTGGAAAAGCTTAACCAAATCTATATGAGTGGTGAAACGAGCGTGCTCTATTTCACCATGATTTATGCTGTGTTAAATACTCAAACCGGTCTCATGTCATACTGTTGCGCTGGCCACCCCCCTTTGGTTTGGTATCACGGTAAACATGGACAGGCTGAGTTGATCGGCCATGACAACTTTGTCGTCGGTGCATTTGAAGATGTTGATTACCAATCCTCCATTATTCAACTTGAACCCGGTGACAAGGTTTGGTTTTACTCGGATGGCATTACTGAAGCCGATAACGGGCTAGAACAGTTTTCAGAAGATGGTCTACGCGACACAATCGAGAAATTGAACAATTATCCCACCCAACAACAGACAGAAATGGCAGTCAAGTCCGTACAGCAATGGCGTAACAAAGAATGTTTTGATGATGACGTGAGTGTGTTAGTCGCGGAGTGGAAAGGATCTATTGAAGGAGAAAATCAATGCGATATGAGATTAGTGAAAAAGGAAACTGCACAATTCTTCAAATAAATGAAGAACGCTTTGACGCTAAATTGGCGCCTCAGTTCCGAGCTGAAATTGAAAGCGTGATGAACACAATGAGTCCTCATCTGGTTCTTGATATTGGTGCGGTTCGATTTATGGATAGCAGTGGTCTTGGTGCGGTAATGGGCGTGTATAAGCTACTCCGTGATAAAAAGATCAGTGTCGCAAACCCACAAAAACCAGTGCAAGATCTTTTCAAGTTGACCCGTATGGACCGATTAATCAAAACCTACGATAGCGTTGATGCAGCGCTGACCACCTCGGTGTAGGAGGCATTATGAAAGGGATGATTCTAGCTGCGGGTAAGGGTACACGTGTGCGTCCTATTACTCAATCGATACCAAAACCGATGATTCCGATTTTAGGTAAACCGGTGATGGAATCAATGATTGAGCTATTTGCTCAACACAATATTAGTAAAATCATGATCAATACCAGCCACCTAGCGGAAGTGATTGAAGGCTATTTTGGTGATGGTCATCACTTTGGCGTCCAGCTTTCATATTCATATGAGGGTGAATTGAAAGATGGGGAATATCGCAGTAAAGCACTCGGTTCTGCCGGGGGGATGAAAAAAATTCAAGAATTTTCTGGTTTCTTCGATGAAACATTCGTTGTGGTATGTGGTGATGCGTGGATCGATCTTGACTTGAATGAAGCGGTACAAAAGCACAAAAAAAAGGGTGGTATCGCGACCATTATAAGTAAAAACGTTCTCGATGATGAAGTGGAAAAGTATGGTGTTGTCGTGACGGATAGCCGCGGTCAAGTCACCAGCTTTCAAGAAAAACCAGCGAAAGAAGAAGCGCTTTCTAACCAGATTAATACGGGTATCTACATCTTTGAACCGGCGATATTCGATTATATCCCCCATGGAGAGGAGTTCGATATTGGTAGTGATTTATTCCCTCATCTGGTGGAGCAGCATGTGCCATTTTACTCAGTTGATATGCCGTTTCAGTGGCTGGATGTCGGCAATATTAGCGATATTTGGGGCGTCACCCGCGATATTCTCGATGGTAAGGTTCCGGGTTATCGCATCCCGGGAACACAAGTTAAAGCCGGTATTTGGCTAGGGATCAATACCGTGGTTGACTTAGATAAATGTAACATAGTGCCACCAGCGGTGATTGGCAGTGGTTGCAAAATTTCTGATGAGGCCAACATTATTGGGCCGGCGTTAATCGGAGCGAACTGTGTCCTTGAGGCTGATTGTCAAGTTCAAGAGTCATTGATTTTCGACAATATTCATGTTCATCAAGGCACGCAAGTGAAAGAGCAAACCATTTTTGGCAATTACTGTATCGGTCATGATGGTAAACCATGTGAAGGTTTGCAGTGGAATCATTTGCGTTCAGGCCCCAAAGACCGCGTATCGGACGCGTTTAAATCGATTTAATCATCACAAGGAGAGAAGGATGACCAATCGTGGGTGCAGGCATTTTGGCAGAACTTACTCAAGCTCATTAGATGCTTCTCGCGAAGCATCTGAAGACCTACAGCACTTTTGCAGCCGAGTTGGCATTTCTAATGAACTTGCCGCTCAATTGGAATTGTGCGTGGTGGAAATGGTGAATAATGCGTTTATTCATGCGTACAAAGAGCAGGAAGGGCAGCCGATTGAATTGCAGTGTGAAATTCAAACCGATGATTCTCAATCTGTATTACTGATGAAGATTTCCGATTTCGGCAGCTTAATGTCGCAGCAGGAACTTGAGCGTAAGCTTGCCAATGAGTTTCTCGAACCCGACCCGGAAGACGAAACAACATGGGCGACGTCAGGACGAGGCTTTATCATTGTCTCCACTCTTATGGATAAGGTTGAGCTCACTTCTGAACAAACCAAAAATACCTTTTTAATGGTGAAAGCGTTAGAGGAACAAGCGCTCGCCGTGTAGTCCAGCATGACATCGTTTGCTAACACTGAATTGGATAGGGAGTACCAGGATGGATCACTATTTTAAACATTTTGAACACCGTGTTCCGCCAGAACCCGTGCCTCATAGCATCCCGCGTGAGCTGTTGTACCAATATTTAGCGACTTGTAACTTGACGCTTGGCATATGGTATTTATGGTGGCGTTGGAGCTTTGCATTAAACTACGATGCGTTGTGGTTTTCCCTACCACTTGCATTCGCGGAATCTTGCGCATTTATCGGCTCAGTCCTGTTTACTTATAATTTGTGGAAAGTAAAAGATGAGCCATCTAAAGCTCCTCCTTTCAAAATAGCTGAATGTGTTAGAGACACAGAGGAAAATAGGCCGATCAGTGTCGATGTGTTCTTTCCGAGTTATGATGAAGAACCTGAACTGGTCAAATTAAGCATCTTGGATGCACAAAAGGTTCGCTACCCCCATCCGATCGAAATCAACATTTATATTCTTGATGACGGTAATCGTCCTGAGATGAAAGCAATGGCCGAGAGCATGGGCGTTGGTTACATCACTCGTGAGGGAAATATTGGTTTTAAAGCCGGTAACTTACGTAATGCCATGGAGCAAACGTACGGTGATTTTGTGGTCATTTGCGACGCCGACACGCGACCATTCCCCACTATTTTAGAGAATACGTTGGGCTATTTTCGTGATCCAAATGTCGCTTGGGTGCAGACACCACAATGGTTTTTCGATCTACCAGAAGGTGAGCGACTACCGAAGTTTTTACAACGCAAGATCGGTAAGTGGGCATCTTATTTTGGTGCTGGGGTTGAAAAACTGTATGGCCCAGTCACGCTAGGCGAAGATCCTTTTGTTAATGATCCTCAAATGTTTTATGACGTCATTCAGCGCCGCAGAAACTGGGCAAATGCGGCCTTTTGTTGTGGTGCAGGCTCAATCCACCGTCGTGAGGCGGTTATGGAAGCGGCATTACGAGCGTATGCAGAACAAATTACTAATGAGCAGGATGAAGTAGAGCGCCAAATTCGCCGGTTGACCAAAGAACGTGAGGTCGATAAAGATATTTCCGATAACCTGCGTAACGAAATATTGTTTGATACCGAATTTACGCCTTATAAATTCCACGTCTCAGAAGACCTTTATACCTCAATCGTGTTGCACTCTGATCAAGAGCGTCAATGGCGTTCGGTAATGCATCCTCGTGTTGAAAGTAAAATGTTATCGCCGCAAGATCTCCAAACTTGGACGGTACAACGCTTCAAATACTCTGGCGGTTCGATTGATATCTTTATGAACGACAATCCAATTTTTCGTAAGGGTCTTAACTTCAAGCAAAAGCTGATGTATGGCGCCAGTTTTTGGTCAAACTTATCTGCGATCTGGAATATCATTTTCTTAGCCTGTCCAATCGTCTACTTCCTAACCTCGATTGCCCCTGTTAGTGCTTATGACGTGACTTTCTATATGCATTTCCTTCCGTTTGTTTTGACGGCTGAATTGGCCATGATGGTTGGTACTTGGGGTGTAGCAGGCTACAAAGGTAAGACAAATTTTCTCTCCTTTTTTCCGGTTAATTTACGTGCGTTATGGACGGTACTACGAGGGAGAAAAATCACCTTCCCAACCACGCCGAAAGAGCGCCAAACGGGTAATTTCTTCAAACTGGTTTTACCTCAAAGTATGGTCTTTTTCCTTAGTCTGTTTGCACTGGCATTCGCATGGACAGGTTACTCAACAGGCATGTGGGGAAGTTACTCCTTTGGTGGTTTAGTGCTAAATACGTTTTGGATAATTAACAACATGATGGCGATGTGGGGCGTAATGGCAGCCGCATTTTGGACACCACCGAATACAGATGAAGATAAGCAGGCGGCGACCAATTCAGAGGAGTTGAAATATGAAGTTTAAACAAGCGTTAGTGAATGCTCGTCACCATATCGTGTTCATTTTAGGTCTGACCACAGCACTTGTAATTGCGTTCAGTATTGAGACCCGTGAAGACGGGCGAGTGCTTGGTAATATAACCTTCGAGGCAGCAGAAGAGATCCCACTAAAGCAGAATCGAGTGCTGACGACTCAAGAGTATCAATGGGCCAGTATTGCTTGGCAATATTTTGAAAATAACTATCAAGAGAATACCGGCTTGGTGAATTCAGTAGATGGTTATCCATCAACCACTATGTGGGATACCGCATCATATTTGATGGGGCTGATCGCGGCAGAAAAGTTGAATGTGATTTCAACTGATATGTTCAGTATGCGCATGGAAAAGGCTTTGGTTACCTTATCTCGATTACCGTTGGTAAACGGAAAGCTGCCGAATAAAGCTTATAACACCCAAACCCTTGAGATGGTGGATTACGAAAATAACCCGAAAGAAAACGGTATAGGTTGGTCGGCGATTGATATCGGTCGTATTTTGGTGCCGATGAACATTGTGATTTGGCAGTACCCGCAGTTTAACAAGCAGGTTAACGATGTATTAAACCATTGGAGTGTCAGCGATATGCTGATTGATGGTTACCTGTTTGGTGCTCGCCCAGCAGCAAAAGATGGCCGTATGGAACTGGTGCAAGAAGGGCGAATTGGTTACGAAGAGTACGCCTCGAAATCGTTGGCTTTGATGGGGCGAGATGTATTCAATTCAATGAAGTATATAGATTTTTTGCAGATGGTTGATGTGTACGGTATTGATATTCCAACCGATAAACGTGATCCGGCAGAGTTTCACGCGCATAACTACGTTGTGAGTGAGTCTTATATTCTCGATGGTATTGAATTTGGCGCTGATAGTGTCTCGAAAATCTTTGCTCATCGAATTTATCAAGCGCAAGAACGTCGTTACGATGAAACGGGCATTGTCACTGCAGTCAGTGAAGATAATGTCGATCAAGCCCCATACTTTGTTTACAACACAGTCTTTTCCAATGGCAAAAAGTGGAATGCTATATCTGATGATGGTAAAGACCAATCACATCTCAAAACCTTATCTACCAAAGCGGCGTTTGGTTGGTACGCCTTATATGAATCAGACTATACCGATCTTTTGATTACCGAAGCGAGCGAGCTCTACTCAAATAAAAAAGGTTGGTATTCCGGCCGCTACGAAACTGATGGCCGGACTAATAAAGCGATTACGGCCAACACCAATGGCATTGTGTTGGAGTCACTCGCTTATATCGAAAATGGACCACTGCTCACCATAGGCGAAAAATAATAAGTATTAAGGAAGAGAGTATGCGCGGTATCTGTATTGGTTTAGTGACGCTTGCCTTAATTGGTTGTGGTAACAAGTACAACCAATTTTCGGATGACATAGTTGAACGTAAAACTCATTGGAATATTCCTCAGCCTCGCTCTGGTGAACTCACTGAGCAAGAAATGGATATGGCAAGAATTGCTTGGAAATATTTTGAGAATAACTATCAAGAATCTACAGGATTAGTCAATGCGGTAAATAATTATCCGTCAGTGACTTGGTGGGATGCCTCTTCTTATTTGGCTGGGATGGTTAGTGCTTATGAGCTGGGTATCATTAAAAAAGAGGAGTTGGATTCAAGATTAACGCGCTTTCTTGGCACCTTGAATAAGCTCGATCTTTTCCGAGGTGAACTGCCTAATAAAGCCTATAACACTCAGACGGCTGCCAAAGTAGATTATGGTAATCAACCAGGTGAGATTGGTTATTCAGCATTGGATCTTGGTCGTCTAATGATTTGGTTGCATATCATTAAGCACCGCTACCCAGAATTTGCCACTAGTATTGATTCTGTGGTGTTGAGATGGAACTTTTGTAACATCATCGATGAAAATGGCACCATGTTCGGCGCGTTACTAGAACCGGGTAAAGATGTACAGTATTTACAAGAAGGGCGATTAGGTTACGAGGAATACGCTGCGAAAGGTTTCAAGTTGTGGGGCTTTAACGTTGAACAAGCTCTACTCCCAGAGCCCTATTCCACGATTAATCTATTTGGTTACGATGTACCCTATGACACACGAGATCCAAGAAAACTAAAAGCGCATAGTTACGTTGTAACGGAAAGTTACGTATTAGATGGTATCGAGTTGGGTTGGGACACAGTCGATGATCGCTCAGAACACGATAAATCTTATTCTCATCAGTGGATGGCAGAATTTGCTTTGCAAATCTATCGTGTACAAGAAGAGCGCTACAAGCAGACCGGGATTATCACTGCGCGTACTGAGCACCAGTTAGCGGGAGCGCCATATTTCGTTTATGACACAATTTATACCGATGGGTTTGCCTGGAACACTATCTCGGAAGTAGGCGATTTTCTACCACAGTTTTCTGCTGTCGCGATCAAAGGGGCGATGGGGATGTGGGTGTTATGGGACACCGAATATACCGACTTATTGTTTAATCATGTCTCAACCGCTTATGATCGTGAAAAAGGCTTCTATGAAGGGATTTTTGAAAACGGTACTGGTTTAATAAATACCTTTACCTCCAATAACAACGGAATCACATTAGAGATCTTATTGTACAAGAAGCAAGGGAAGCTACTTAAGTATAAAGATAATGTTGCGCCGAGCTTGTGGGAACGGGCGTTAGAGTCTCCGTTTGGTTACGAAGGGCAATGTTTACCGCGTAAGAAAATAGAGCCTGTGAAGTAGCGAGGCGCTCAATGCTAAAGAATGTAGTGGTATTAGCGTTTATAGTGGTCTTATCATCTTGCGGCGTGGTTTATCAAGGCGTGAACGATGGATTTACCGCGCTTAATCATTCGCAAATGGTACGCCAGGGTCGCCATGGTGAGTTAACGGAAGAAGAGCTTGCCTGGGCGGCGATCGCGTGGAAATACGTCAATAACAACACTCAATTGTCTACAGGGTTAGTGAATAGCTTAGATAATTACCCGACCACTAACATGTCTGGGGTTGCCGATTATTTGATTGCGCTGTTGGCGGCGAAAGAGTTTGCTTTTATCAGCAACAAAGAATATGACGAGCGCCTCTCATTAGTGTTGGCATTTTTAAATCGCATGCCGCTCAGTCAGGGGAAAGTGCCGAATAAAGTCTACAGCACCCAAAGCGGTCAAATGGTTAATTATGGTAATCATCCCCAAGATATAGGCTGGTCATCGCTCGATATTGGTCGGATTTTAATTGTCCTTGCGATTGTTAAACGCCACTCTCCGGAGTTTTCCGAATATATTGATAAAGCGGTGCTACGTTGGAATTTTTGTGAGTTGATTAGCTCCGACGGCGAGTTGTATGGCGCGGTCGTGAATGATGGCCAGATAAGTCGCTATAAAGAGGGGCGCTTAGGTGTAGAGGAATATACTTCCTATGGCTATATAGACTGGCATATCGTGCCGGAGAAAGCGATCAATATTGAGCCTTATGATGTGGCGACTATTTATGGTGTTGATTTGATTTTTGATGGCCGTGATCCTCGCATCTTTAATGTATTGAGGCCGGTATACAGTACTCCGTATTTGTGGATGGGATTAGAGTTCAATTGGGATGATATTGGTGATGAGCACTCAAGTGATGCAACACACACCAATCAAACATTATCGGCTATGGCTGATGCTATCTATTTAGTGCAAGAAAAGCGTTGGGAAAACGAGCGGATCTATACGGCGCGTGGTGAACATGTCGTCTCTGGTGAACCTTATTTTGTCTACGATGCGATTTATGGCCTTGGAACTCCGTGGATTACGTTAGCAGAAGATGGCTCTTCTCATGATTTATTAGCACTGATATCCACACGAGTCGCTTTTCAAATGTGGGCGCTGTGGAAAACAGACTACACCGAACGATTAATGACCCTTGTTAAAGAACTCTATGATCCGCAACGAGGTTGGTATGAAGGCCGTTTTGAACTGACAAGCGCCTATGAAAAAAGTCTGAGTCTAAAAACCAATGCTGGGGTACTTGAGGCCTTATTGTATAAGCAGCAAGGTAAATTGTATCAGCGTAGTACCGATAAAGAGTATCGAGATGTGAAGTTTAATTCACGATTTGATCACCCTGGCAACTGCTTAGTTGAGACGTTTCGATGAAAAAAATAATGCTATTTCTTTTGTTGCTATCTTTACCTATAGGCTGGGCACTTGCTAAAGAAACGCTGCATAAATCAGCCATTAATGCCCTTGTTACACCAACGTTGTTATTAGGGCAAGGTCGGTATGCTCAAGCTGCAGACAGTTTTCATACCCAAAGTACAGTGGTGTTAACGCTTGAAAGGCAACTAGGAACAAAAGGGATGTGGCAAGTGGCTGGGTTAGCTGAAGGGTTAGCCGCCATTGCTGCGGAAAAAAATAACGACCCTGTCGCATATGAGTATTGGTCGAATAGCGTGCGTTATTTTCTTATGTCTGGTGAAAACTGGGGCCAATTACAAAGCCAATTACACCAAGACTTTGAACAGTCGACTACACGGTTGCAAGTTAATATGGCCCCTGGAGATACCGGCGCAACAATTGATAATACTTGGTTGCAGCTCTTTTCACTGATTGAAGTTTGGCAAGAAAAACTCGATTACTTTTCTTATCGTTCACCATCATCTGGTTTAGCTCAACAAGTCACTCAGCAGTCAAAAAAATCCGCATTGAATGAAAATAGTTCTAATGGTTCCCAATTGCGACAATATTCTCCGAACAAACAACTGCAATTAAATGACGCGTTTAAAGGAAAGCAGGGATTTCAACCAGATGTGAACACTAAAAGTGAGGAATCTAAACCGATAAGAGTACCCACTAAACATGTTGTACCCACGGCGACGGATAGCCTTTCAAATGACTCAAGTCTTAAGCTTAACGAGAGACAGCCTAAATTCGAACAAGCGCCTGCAACGATAGTCACTCCAATTGTCGTTGAAGGTGAGATAACGGAAACAGATCATTTGGGTCGTTCTCATGAGAGCGTCGCACAAGAATCCCGACAGCTAGACCAGCAAAGCGAGGATAAGCTAATTTCTAGAGGTAATCTGGGAACAAAAAGTGGTAAAGGCGTTGAGGCATCTCAACGGCGTAGTTTTACACCTTCAACGGAGTGAACAGAAATTTCTTATAAAGAGAACCATGCAAAGATCACATTTTGAATTACGCTTAAGTAAATATAAATCAAATTGCAGTGCTAGCCCATGTCCAATCTTACTCATTCGCTAATTGCGTGTGCCGCGATGATGCCCTTGGCATTTCTTCCTCTAAAAGTTAATGCGATGGCATTTCAAGATGATCTTAAAAGTTTTGACTCTACTAGATGGTGGGTAGCAGATGGTTGGGAAAATGGTTTCCCTTTTTTAAATCGCTGGGAAGGTAAAGCCGTATCGTTTGGTAAGCGTGGGATGACGATTGCATTAACGCCGGACAAAAAACTTAACGAACTTGGCCAACGAACTTTCTATTCGGGAGAATTAAGAAGCCACGATTATTATAGCTATGGTTGCTATGAAATCGAAATGCGCCCGATAAAAGCCGCTGGTGTCGTGACTTCTTTTTTCCTATTTTCAGGTCCTTATGATAAACCTGAAGATGGTAATGGATTACATAATGAAATAGATATTGAGTTTTTGGGCAGTAACACCAATATGGTACAGCTTAATTTTTGGACTGATGATGATGAATATGCCAATACGCATGAAACGTTAGTATTTCTCGATTTTGATGCCTCGAAAGAGTTTCACCGTTATGGCATTTATTGGGGGGAGAATTTTCTTGAATGGTTTATTGATGGTGAGTCGATTCTAAAGGTGAAAAACAACCCATTTGATCCGCTGCCAAATGTTGAGCATTCAAGATTGCGGATTATGGCCAATGTCTGGGCTACCGATCCAGAAATAGCTAACTGGGCTGGGTTATTTAATCAGGAAAAACGTACAACCTATAAAGCAAAATATCGTAACTTCTCGTTTACGCCCGATAGTCATTGTGAATAAAGCCTGAGATGGGCATACATTCATAGTGGCAAGCAATATTTTTAAGGAAAACCGGCTTATCCAACTTGTATTCAACACCATGCATACTACCTTTTAAAGACAACGATTAAATACACAACGTCAGTCTGGGGTAATAGTATGGATACATCATTATCGCATGCGCTTGAACTCATGCATCAAGCAAGCGTAGATTTTGATCTTACCGATAACTCACATCAACTTCGCTTGCTAAATCTTGCTGATGATCTTCTTGGCTTAGAAGATTTACAGTTGCCACAACTCAAACACCTTGTTGTTCAACATAACGCTCCGCTCGAATTTCAATTGGCACTAAAACTTGTGGAGTCACGTCAAAAAATATTGGCTATCACCAAACCGATTAAAGTTGGAATTGTCTTCGCTATGTGGGGAGAGCATAACCGTTTGCAACCAAGGAGCAGTGCTAACCCAAACGGAGAGGATTCGTTGCGGATGAAAATCAATCAATTGCAATGGGTAACACAAGGCTCTCAAGTACAATGGCAACTCTATGCCGTCGATGATGGTTGTCCGCATGATAGTGCTCATATTGCCAAACGTATTGTTCATCAACAGCTAAGAAAAGTGAATGAACAGGTAAAAGTTTTACAGCTTTCAATGGCTATCCCGAGCAAATCTGGTCCACTTAATGGCTTGGATAGTGTGGATGATTCGCGTAAAGGCGGAGCGATAATACTCGGTTGTGAGTATGCTCTATCTGCGGGGGTAGATGGTGTGGTTTACACTGATGCTGATAATTCAGTGCATTTGGGGCAGCTAGGCCTTATTTTAGAGCCTTACGCGAATCAAGCAAAGCAAGTCGTGTTAGGTAATCGAAAGCACGCTGATTCTATTCTGGTGAAACAGGAAGAGCGTTGGGGGGTCGGCATCAAAACGTTGCGTCACATGCAGCGTATGATTGGAGCACAAATTTTTGATCAAGGGATCAAAGACACTCAGGCTGCATTTAAGTTCTATAGTCGACCAGTGTTAGAAAAAATCCTGCAAAAGCCCACCGTCTATGACTTTTCATTCGATACGGACTGGATTTTTGCCGCAATGGAAATGAATCAACCGATCACCACCGTTCCATTTGCTTTTATCGATTCTGCTGCTGAATCTGCTTCTATAGTTCAAGGACCAATGACAACATGGTACGTGCTGCTGAATGGTTTAGTTAAGGCCGCTAAAGCGCGTAAAGTGTCATACAGTGAAGATATGGCGGAGGTTTTTATCAAAGAAATCGACTCTCATAAAGATCTTGAACTTCTGATCGATGTTTTACCGCCAGAACTAGCCGGGGCCTCTGACGCGGATTTGGGGAATCCTAATGTCATGTCACCTCAATCGATGAGAAACTGGATTGTTGCGGCTAAATCGTTACATGCACAAGAAGCTTAACGACGAGTCTGTAATATTTAATGTGAGACTATATCATCAAATCGGTTGACTAGAAGGTCAACCGATTTGATTCCTTTATAAGGGAGGCTTTACGTGAGTATCAGTGTCAACTATTGGTTCTTAATACGTTTATTTTGTGCTTCTATATCGAGCGTGGTCGCGTAAAGCATATCGAGTTCTTCTTGGGTGACGATATCACAAACGCGATGGTGCTGGCTGCTGGCCTCCAAATAGGCGATAAGCTGCTGGCGTTCCCCTGCAGAGAGTGAATCGATGGTTTGATACATCATCCGTTTTGTGTCTTCATTCATATCAACCTCCCTAGCAATGGCTATTTAGGAGCAAGGCTAAGCCTTGTTTAATAACTCTCGCGACGGATTCTGTCGATTTTTATCTATCAGCTTGTCGCGTCCAACTTAATACTTTTAAATCTAGACTGTACATCCTCGTTAATGCCTACAATCTTCTTGCTTCTTGCTTCTTGCTTCTTGCTTCTTGCTTCTTGCTTCTTGCTTCTTGCTTCTTGCTTCTTGCTTCTCGCTTCTCGCTTCTCTTACATCCTATTGTTCAAGGTTGAAAGCGAAAAAGCAGCTGGGGGAGTGAGCGCAAATCCATGCTGCTTTCCAGTAATCACCCAGTTGTGCCAGTTTGGTGGCAGATCAAGTGTCGTTAGTTCCGAAATAAGACGGCTAATTTGAGTGGCATCAGCCAGGTTAGCACTTTGGCTATAAGCATGTAAGTACTGTATTTTTGCCTGACTCGAATGGGGAAATTGCTGCAAAAATGCTTGACTGATGAGTCGCTGATCTTGTGATTGACAATGCTCCGCTGGGTTAGCATTGATTGAGAATGAGTTTTGCGATAGGCCCAGTTGTTGGGTATTGGCGCCACGTGCTTTAAGGACATTGATCAGTGCGGTATGAATATCATGCTCTCCAAGCAGCCCTAGTGCAGGTAAAAACTCCATCAATAGAATCGGGGGGCACTCGAACAACTCATCATAGAAAGTGGCGATAGATTGCATGAGTTTTTTATGTCCAAGGGCGTCGTTATTCTCATCGATCAAAACGTGGCATTGGAACAGCAAATGCAAAGCCACCAGTTGTTGGACCCGTTTGGGTGTGAGTTTGCGACTCGCCAGTTGTACGAACTTATTGGCATGGTGCAGAACTTCGGTTTTCGCGGTCGTACTTTCCGTTAACTGATAAACATTTTCTAGTGATTGAAAATGCTGAATAACACTCTTTAACCAATTGATATCGGCTAGCGACATGTGCCTTGCGTAGGTTTGACCGACTTTGATCAATTGATTTCGCTTGTTAGCCAAAGCGGTCAATTGACTGGCCTTAGAAGCACGTTCACCAATACTTGGCGTCAGTTCGAAGGCTTTATTTGCCCACAGTGCCGCGTGGCTAAGCTGATTCGACTCTGCGTAGAGCTGTGAAAGGGTATCCATTACCCGAATAGAAAGCGGGTTTTCGGTCAAAAATAAGTGCAGTTCTTCAATCGCTTGATGCGTATTGTTGTCACGATGGAGTAGGTATGCCATTGCGCACATTTTAGAAGCATGGCACTGGGTTGAGGATATCGTGATATAGGCATCTATCAGCGCCCATTTATTTTTGCTCATCCAATGTTCGAGCAAATATGCTTCTAAGCTAATGTTGAAGCCCGAGCGATTAATCATTTCAAATAGATCACTGGCGGATAAGGTTTCACCAGCGACAATCGCTTGGCTAATCTGAATCAATTTTTGTGTTTCACGGTTTATCACGCTGAGCTTTTCAGCCAAAGAGGTATTACTGAGTGGTTTGGTGACGAAGTGTCGCACTTTGCCCGAAAGGGCGGTCAGTACAGTCTCTTGCCGTGCATCACCGGAGATCATCAACACACCGGTGGTGTCACTAATTAATCGATTCCGATAGAGCAACATTGCTAACTCGTAACCAGTAAGATGTTGTTCGAGATGATAATCAAGAATGAGCACATCAAATTGATGAGTCTCTATTGCTTTAATGGCATTTTGATAGCGTTCAACAGTGATGATTTGCTCATGATTGACGCCGAGCGCGACGAGTTGTTGCTTGATCAAGAGTAAGGCGGTACTGGAATCGTCGACGATCAGCACGCGCATATCTTTTAAAAAGCTGGTATTGACCTTTCTCAAGAGCGCCTCCCATGCTAGCCATATATATTAGGTATCCTTCCCTTTGTTAGATATTAGTCGACAGGTTTCATATTTGCCATTCACTTATATATTAAATGGTTACTTAGTCGCTTATGGTTTATTGTTTCGCTACGCTAAAAATGAAAAAGAGCACTGAGAAGTGCTCTTTTTAGCAAAGTACTGATATTTTTTAAGCCGTTATAACGTTTAGTGCGCCACATTCATGGTCAACTGTAAATCGAGTTTTAGCGGGGAAAGTTTATCTTTCAATAGACGTTTCGCTTTTTCTATTTCCGCCAATTCAAGATGTTTGTTATCGGTATGCACATCGATATTTACCCAAAGCTCTTGACCTACTTTAGCAACGCCCGCTAACTCAATATGTTGCGAGAACTGTTGGTCGATTTTATTAACTTCAATATCAACGGCATTGTGAATATCATCACTTGGCGTCATTAATAGCAGCTCTTTCATTGCTTGCTTTAGCATCTCATAAGGCACTTTAATAAAGTAAAATGACATTAAGATCATCATCATCGGGTCAGCGTAGACGTTAAGATGCGCATAAGGTGTTAACGTCAATAAAAATGCGACCATAAAACCGAGTGTTACCGCAACGCTTAGCAAAGTATCCATCTGCCATTGTTTGGTTTCGGCGTGAATTAATCCCGAAGAGAAACGCTTCGATTTATTAGCGATATACCACCAGCCATAACCACAGCCGATAACGTTAACAATGCCAAATAAAGCAGCAATGGAAGCGTTCACTTCACGACCACCCGTCATAACTGACATAACAGCTGAGTAGAGTGAGTAGCCTACAATGGTAAGAATCACTAGGCCTTTGATGGCAATTACAATCGGTTCAATGACCGCTTTACCAAATTGGAACTCGCCTTGCGATGGGCGACTAATATAACGTGATGCGGCGAGTGACAATAATGTTAGCAGTAAACTAACCAGTGAATAGACACCGTCGAAGACGATAACAAGCGAACCCATTATGAGGCCAAGCACGAGTCCGCTTGCTGCAAACCCTGATGCTAAAAGGGCTGAGAAAGTTAAGATTCGCTTTTCATTTAAGCTTGTTTGGGCACACATGGTTGAAATTCTCCTTAGAACGTCCCTCTATTCTTGAGAATTTTAACCATTTTGACAAACTCATTGTCGAGGCGAAGTTAGGGGTGTTAACAGTGAAAATGATAAAGTTAATTAAAAACAGATGTTTACCTGTTGATTTTGCTGTCAACATTATTGACGCTGAGTGATTTTTCGTCTTTTGTCACGATAAAAATTATCAATCGACACTAATTCGAACTGAGATTTGAGTAAAAAGTACTAGAAATCAAATAGGTATTCGTTGAGTTTATCGGCTATCCAAGTCATGCCCGGGTGTTCTTTCATGCTGACGAGTGAAAACATACAGTAGTCTTCCTGCGTCAAACCATAAGTATGCTTAATCACCGCAAGATCTTGCTGGCGGAGGTGATGGCGAATCAATGGTTCAGGCAGCACACCCCAGGCACCTTCGGTCAGAATTGAGTTGAGGATGTAGTCAAAGCTTGAGAAGCCGATGTGTTGCAGCGCCAAAGGTTGCAATTCTGGGTTGTCTTTTTCATTGAGATAAACCATCACTGCCTGCATGTTATTACGCAATTCACTGTCCGATACGCGGCGCAGCTTGGCAAGAGGATGAGTGGCATTACATACCGACATCATACGAATTTTACCCAGTGGTTGGGAGGTAATATGTGGGTCGTTAATTCGTTCATAATCGACACCAAAGGCAAAATCGACCTGCCCAGTGACGACTAAGTTGGCCAAATCACCCGATGAAGCCAGAACCATGTTAAACGAGGTGGCGGGAAAGCGTTTATTCAATCGGTGAGCGAGATCTTGCCATAATTCATCAGGTAGTGAGTCATCACGCGCTATCCAAACTTCAGCGTTAAATTCGCCACTGGCTTGAACACAGGTTTGTCGAATACGAGACTCAGTCACCAATAAGTTTTGGCAATCTTTATAAATCGCTTTACCCGCTTCAGACATTGAGAGGTGATTGCCCGAGCGAATAAACAGCGCTGTTGCGAGCTCTTTCTCTAATGCCTTAATCGACATGCTGAGCTTGGTTCGGTTGCAATCTAATTGTCGCGCCGCTTCCGAGACAGACCCCGTATCGGCAACGATACAAAACGCTTCGATTTGCGATAAGTTCATATGCGTCGCTTTTCTTTAATTTTGATCACTATGGTAATTTAATTTGCGCCAAATGTCTGTTTCCACTTAAAAAGGGGTGGCGTATAATGAGGAATACACTTACCTTTGCGGTGAAAGCAGTTTTAAGGAGACCACAATGGCGATCAATTGGGATGAATGTGCGAACACGTGGGACAGCGATACAGCAGCAATAACTTATGCTGAGAATGCATTTTCTTCTCTAACTAAGACGGTAGATTTAACCAACAAACATGTATTAGATTTTGGCTGTGGCACTGGGTTGCTTACGCAAAAAATATCACCATTGGTTAAAGATATTGTTGCGCTTGACGGCTCGGAAGGGATGATCGAGCAGTTGGATAAAAAAGCATTGGATAACGTTGAGCCAGTGGTTGATATGTTGACTCGTGGGTTAGTGGCAATGCACCCTGCGTTCCGTAACCAATTTGATTTAGTGGTGGCTTCATCGGTTTGTGGACTCATTCCAAATTATGCCGATGTGTCTGACATTATTTATAGCCTGCTTGAAAAAGGCGGCCAATTCGTTCAATGGGATTGGTTAGCCAGCGATGAAAGCGAGCCTCAAGCGATGACCGCGGCGCGTGCTGAACGTGTTTTGACCGGGGTAGGCTTTAGTGATGTGAAAACCTCAACATCGTTTGAGATTGCAACCGAACAGGGCAGCCTCAAAGTGTTGATGGTCATCGCCACGAAATAGCGATTTCATGACGGGCAGTCAGCGCTGTTTACCGTGTTGATGCCCACACTCGCTCAATCTCTTTAAGAATATCTGGGTTTGCGATTGCGCCCAGATTTTCTATTTGTTGACCTTTCAAAACTTGTTTCACCGCAAGCTCAACTAACTTGCCCGATTTTGTTTTGGGCATCTCACTTAACGCGATGATGTACTTGGGGACATGTCGTGGAGAGCATCGAGTGCGCAAGGCCACTGCTATTTTCTCTTTTAATGCCAAGTTAAGCTGTGCTTCTGCGGCGAGCTGTATAAACAGGACGATCACTTCGTTGCCATTTGCACAGTAGCCCACGGCCAGTGAATCCAAAACCTCTTTGAGCTGATTAACTTGGCGATAGATCTCGCCAGTACCAATGCGCACCCCACCAGGATTTAACGTGGCATCACTGCGGCCAAAAAACATCATGCCACCATGTCGGGTCGCAAGAACATCATCACCATGATGCCAAGTATTGTTGTAACGTTGCCAATAGGCTCGATGATAGCGCTCACCATCATCACGCCAAAACCCAATCGGTTGATTAGGGAAGCTATTACAGCAGACAAGCTCCCCGCGCTGGTCAATGATGCGTTTTCCCTCGGTGTCGAAAGCGGCGACATCCATACCAAGCGCTGCGCCTTGGCATTCACCCCGATACACGGGTGAAATAGGGTTGCCAAGCACAAAGCAGCCGCAGATATCGGTGCCACCCGAGATTGAAGCCAGGTGAATATCGGCTTTAATCTCGCGATAGACGTAATCAAACTGCTCAGGATAGAGCACTGAACCAGTAGAGCAGAGCGTTCTTAACTCGGTTAGCTCAAATTCTTTGAGTGGTGAAACCTCGGCCTTGGCAATGTGTTCAAGATATTTTGCAGAAGTGCCAAACAACGAAACTTGTGCGCGTTCTGCCAACTGCCAAAGACGCTTAGCGTCGGGGTAAGTTGGACTGCCATCATAAATCACCAATGTTGCGCCGCTGGCAAGAGCGGAAACATGCCAATTCCACATCATCCAACCACAAGTGGTGTAGTAAAATACTCGCTCAGCTGGCTGAATATCGCAATGTAACTGGTGTTCTTTTAGATGGTTTAGTAGTGTGCCACCCACGTTGTGCACGATGCATTTCGGCTTACCTGTCGTCCCAGAAGAGTAGAGGATAAATAGTGGGTTATTAAAGGCCACCCGCGTAAATTCAACCATTTGTGCGGAAAATTGTGTGGCTAACTCATGCCAATAACAGATGGCGAGCGAGCCTTTTTCATGAGGATGATGAACTAAGTGCGAGTCCGATGAATTTAGTTCTATATCGTCACCTATAATGCAGGCAGAGTTGAGTGTCGGTAGGGCGCGAATGATGGCTTGGTTTTTGTCGATGAGCGATATCGTTTTACCTGAAAAGTGGCTCTGTTGTGCACAAAAGAACACCTTGGGATCAACCTGACCAAAGCGCTCAATGACGCTTTCTATGCCAAAGTCCGGCGAGGTAGAAGTCCAAATCGCCCCAATACTGGTTGTTGCCAGCATTGCTATCACCGATTGACAGTTGTAGGGCAGATAGCCTGCAACTACATCGCCCTTAGTGACGCCTTGTGTTTGCAGCCACTGCTGAACAATAGAGACTTGTTGCTTGAGATCGTTCCAAGTTAATTGCTCTTCAAAGCCATCTTCTCGTTCAAAGATCATTGCCACTGGCAAGTGATGGCTTGGTAAGTGATGGTTTGATGCCAATTGGGTTTGCTGATCTCTAGAGTATCGTTCGCCGGCTAATAGATTTTGCGCGTAGTTGAGCTGGGCATCACCAAACCACTGCGTATCGCGGTTTTCAACCACGCTGTGCCATTTCGCATCAGCAAGATGTTGAGTGCGCTCGCCAATATCACCTTCTACGCAGCAAAACTGCCATATTGAGCGCCAAAACTCGTCACTATGCTGAATTGACCAAGCATGTAAAGTGGCGTAATCGGTAACATTGGCGGCAGAATCACAGTGGGTGGTTATGTGGTTTATAAAACCGGTCAGCTGCGCGTTTTCAATACGTTGCTTGCTAGGCTGCCAACAGATGTCGTTATTGTATTCACTCGTCGCTTTCATCAGTGATCGTCACTCGCATAATCCGGTTGCTTTGCCTGAGTATTGAAACGGCTGGCAGAAAAAGCAAATCAGCATCTTACTGAATTAATGATAAAAAAATGAAGGTGTAAAAATTATGTTACATACAAAGGTGACAGATATTGATGTTCACATTGTCGGAATTGCCGCTGATTAATAAACTTTAGTTAAGGCTTCGATGGTCGAAATAAGGGGGAGCGAGGGGAATCGCCGGCTTGTTTTATCAGCAATTTTTATCAGCAAGGTTTACCGGTGAGCTTTGGCGTAAATAAGCGTTTATTAAACGTTTATGCAGGGAGGAAAAGCTATGTCTCAGTATCATTCTAAGGCCGTTGATGAAGATGGTTTAGTCGCTTGGAGTCGTGAAGAAGATGCGATTTGGCATGATCTAATGGAAAGGCAACTGTCGTTGGTGCAAACGCATGCCTGCCAAGAGTACCTATCTGGATTAACTCGACTCAATTTACCGCAAGATCGTGTGCCCCAATTAGCTGAAATTAACCAAGTGTTATTGCCTGCAACCGGATGGCAAGTTGAGCCTGTTGCTGCGTTAATCAGTTTTGACCGCTTCTTTCAATTGTTAGCTAATCGCCGTTTTCCTGTCGCCACCTTCTTACGTTCACGTGCCGAGTTTGACTATCTACAAGAGCCGGATTTTTTCCACGAAGTCTTTGGCCATTGTGCCATGTTGACCAATCCAAATTTTGCGCATTTTACTCATGTTTATGGCCAGTTAGGCCATGCCGCCAAGCCGGAGTTGCGCGCTTACCTTGCTCGTCTTTATTGGTTTACGGTTGAATTTGGCTTAGTTAACGAAGGGGATCAACTAAAGGTATACGGCGGCGGCATTTTGTCGTCACCGGGTGAGACGCTAGCTGCATTGTCCGCTGAGGGGGGTCAACGTGAAGCGTTTAATATTAATCGCGTATTGAGAACACCTTATCGTATCGACATTATGCAGCCGATTTACTTTGTATTACGCGATATTGACCAGCTCTATCAACTGAGTAAGCTAGATTTAATGGCAGAGGTTGAACGCGCAGCGCTTGACGGTCTTTATCCACCCCTCTTTTCAGCAAAGGAATTTGATCATGTTCAATGAGTTCAATTTGAATGACGAAACCCTCAACGAATTACGTTGTGAGGCATGCAGTGATGATGCGATCGCGCTTAATTACGACCAGCAGCAAGCCTTGTTGGCGCTATTGAATGAATGGCATATTATCGAGCGAGAGGGGATCCCTCAATTGGAGAAGAGTTTTAAATTTAATAACTTTCTCTCGGCATGGTCATTCGCGAATAGAGTCGCGGAATTGGCCGAAGAAGAGTTTCATCACCCGGCGATATTACTTGAATGGGGAAAGGTTACGGTAACATGGTGGAGTCATTCCATTAAGGGTTTGCATAAAAACGATTTTATTTGTGCTGCCAAGTGCGATGAAATTACACCCTAGTTAGGCACAGGGTTCGTTTCTCACGCTCAACGAGCAGAGTCGCTATTGTGTTAGTCGCAATGGTATTAGTCGCGCTATTCGCCGTGGTATGCGTGTAAGTGGTTTATGCTGAGCGAACAATTGGTCACTTTACGATAAACGAGAGTAACACCCCTAAAGATTTCTGTTTGGTGCCGATATAGAAGTTAACTCTGATTGTTAGCGGGCACCCGTGCATGAAAAAAATATTGATGGTTGTCCTTTTGCTCGTCGGCATTGCCCTCGCGGGTGGAGGATACTATGTGTTCTACTATAAACCTGCCGAAGAGGAGGCTGACCGCCTGGCTAAACTGGCATCACAACCTCTTCCTGAAGTAACCAATCAACAGCCGTCGCTTCCTGTCCCTGAACCCATCATTGAACAGACGGATTACTATGTCAGTCCTGAAAAGCTTGGTGTGCGTGAAACTCCGACGGCAGATGGATTTATTGAATCTGAATTATATCGTGGTGATAAAGTTCACGTTTTGGAAAAGAAGCAAGGTTGGGCGCGTATTTCACCTTACTATGTTTACAATGAAGGTGAACCAGAGGTCGCGGAATGGATCCCTATGGATGCGTTACTTGAAGTGCCACCGACCATTACTCAACAAGAGCGGGTGAAAACCATCAGTAGCTATGTTGAAGGTTCTGATGATTTTAAACAGCACTTTGATGTTTTTATCCAAACCACCGATGATTTGATTAAGGAAGGGATCTGCCTACCGCCTGATTTTGAAGAGCTAAAAGGTTGGGTGCGTTCCGTCAAATATCAAAATGATGTCTATTTTGTCTATTGTGGCGGGTTAAAGCAGGCCAACAAAATTTACTTAAATGTTCAAACAGGGAAGATTTTCTATCGCTGATAGTGATGGTTAATTTATTTAAATTATTGAATATATAGGGGTTTACAATGTAAATCCCTTTTTTGTTTTTGTCCGCTAAATCGGTATAATGCCTGTGCATTTCCAGCCAGTATGGCTTTCTCACATTTTGCCACGATTAAGGTAGTTAGAATCATGAAGTACGATTGGATTCTGTTTGATGCCGACGAAACTCTCTTTCATTTTGATGCGTTTAAAGGCATGCAGTTGATGTTTGAACGCATGGGTGTTGAATATACGCAAGATGATTTCGCTCAATACCAACAAATCAATAAACCGCTTTGGGTGGATTACCAAAACGGAACGATCATCGCAGACGACATTAAGCACATTCGCTTTAAAGGTTATGCTGAGCAGTTTAATACCACCACATCAGCACTTAATAGTGCCTTCCTTGATGCGATGGCGGATATTTGTAGCATGCTGCCACACGCGCGTGAGTTACTTGAAGCGTTAGCAGGAAAAGCGAAGCTAGGCATTATTACCAATGGTTTTACTGAGTTACAACAAGTCCGTTTGGCTAAGATGGGCTTAAGTGACACGTTTGAGCAAGTGGTGATTTCCGAGCAAGTGGGCGTTGCTAAACCGGATGCGGGAATTTTTGATTATACGATGGAAAAAATCGGCCAGCCTTGTAAGAGCAAAGTGCTGATGGTGGGCGATAATTTGCATTCTGATGTTTTGGGTGGTGTTAACTATGGTATTGATACCTGTTGGCTGAACCGTAGTGAAGAAGCACATGACCCTATGATTGTACCGAACTATACCGTGTCTTGTTTGAGCCAGTTGCAAGCGATTTTGCTATCAGAGGCGCAGTAACACGCGATGTATTAGGCGCTTTCAAGCCTGATTGAACAGCAGAGTTAACAGACGATAAAAATGGACGCCAAGAGCGTCTATTTTTTTGTCCATACAAATCTTATCGTATTGGAGCAGGGGCTATATTGTCGCTGAATTTGGCCTTTAGTAACAAAATATGAAATTTAATGACACAAATTTTGTCTTCGAGCTCTATTACTACCCCTTAATTTGTCTGTCTACCCCTTTAGGGTAGTTTAAAGCTGTAATTGATTTACATCATGTATTAATTTTTCTTCATAATTAACAATTCAGTTAGACAAAATAATGACTGGAATTGATTATGAGCAAGCTCAAGCTAGTGATCGTCGGTAATGGCATGGTTGGTCATCGCTATATCGAAGATTTGGTTGAGAAAACGGATGTCTCACAAATGGAGATCACCGTTTTCTGTGAAGAACCTCGTGTCGCTTACGACCGCGTTCACCTTTCTTCTTACTTTTCTCACCATACCGCACAAGAACTCTCGCTGGTTAAAGAAGGGTTTTATGAAAAGCACGGCATCCAAATTTTACTGGGTGAGCGCGCGATAAACATCAATCGCCAAAACCGCATCGTTTACTCCTCAACAGGGCGTGAGATTCAATACGATAAATTGATCTTAGCAACTGGCTCATATCCATTTGTTCCACCGATCAAAGGCAACGAAAGTAAAGATTGCTTTGTTTACCGCACTATCGAAGATCTTAAGCAAATTGAAGCGACTGCGAAAAACAGCAAAAGCGGTGTCGTGATTGGCGGTGGCTTGCTTGGTCTTGAAGCTGCTGGTGCTGTGAAAGCGTTGGGGATGGAAACGCATGTGGTTGAGTTTGCGCCAAAACTGATGGCTGAGCAGCTTGATCAAGCTGGTGGTGATCAGTTACGTCAAAAGATCGAACGCATGGGCGTTAATGTTCATACCAGTAAAAATACGCTAGAGATCGCACCGGAAGGTATTGGCTCACGTAACGTGATGCGTTTTGCTGATGGAACAGAGTTGGAAACCGACTTTATCGTGTTCTCTGCAGGTATTCGTCCACAAGACAAGCTTGCTCGTCAAATGGCATTAGAGATTGCGCCACGCGGCGGTGTTGCGATTAACGATTTCTGTCAAACGTCTGATGAAAATATCTACGCTATTGGTGAATGTGCTTCTTGGAATGGCACCTTCTACGGTCTAGTCGCTCCTGGCTACAAAATGGCGACAGTGGCCGTTGACCATCTACTTGGCAACAGCAGCAAATTTGAAGGTGCAGACATGTCTGCCAAGCTGAAGCTGTTAGGTGTGAAAGTAGGTTCAATCGGTGATGCCAATGGCCGCACGCCGGGCTGTAAGAGCTACGTTTACCAGAATGAAGAACAAGAAGTCTACAAGCGTCTGATTGTCTCTGCGGACAACAAAAAGCTGCTTGGTGCCGTTATGGTTGGTGATACTGCTGATTATGGCGACTTACTGCAGTTGATGCTTAACGAAATTGATTTGCCTGAGCACCCTGATGCTTTGATCTTACCAGCGCATGCTGGCGCGGAAAAACCAACACTTGGTGCCGATTCATTGCCTGAATCTGCGGTGATCTGTTCGTGTTTCGATGTGACTAAAGGCAAGATTGCCCAAGCGGTTGCCGCCGGTCACCACACTATCGGCGACATCAAGGCTGTAACTGGTGCAGGGACTGGCTGTGGTGGTTGTATTCCACTGGTTACTTCTGTGCTCAATGCAGAATTGGCAAAATCAGGCATCGAAGTGAAAAACGATGTGTGTGAGCACTTTGCCTATTCTCGCCAAGAGCTATTCCACCTTATCCGAATTGAAGAGATCAAAACCTTCGATGAACTGCTAGAAAAATATGGCAAAGGTTACGGTTGTGAAGTTTGTAAACCACTGGCTGGCTCAATTCTAGCGTCATGCTGGGGTGAGCATATTCTTAAGCCGCAATTGGTGAAACTGCACGACACCAACGACAACTTCCTTGGCAACATCCAAAAAGATGGTACGTACTCCGTAATCCCACGTATGGCCGGTGGTGAAGTGACTCCTCAAGCTCTGGGGGCTTTGGCTAAAGTGGCTGAAGAGTACAAGCTCTACACCAAAGTAACCGGTGCACAGCGTATTGGCCTATTTGGTGCGCAAAAAGATGACCTTCCAGAGATTTGGCGCAAATTGATTGAGGCCGGCTTTGAAACGGGTCAAGCGTACGCTAAAGCATTACGCATGGCGAAAACGTGTGTTGGTTCAACATGGTGTCGCTACGGGGTACAAGATTCAGTTGGCCTTGGCTCATACATCGAAAATCGCTACAAGGGCATTCGTACTCCCCACAAGATGAAGTTCGGTGTTTCGGGTTGTACTCGTGAGTGTGCGGAAGCACAAGGCAAGGATCTTGGCATCATAGCGACTGACGCGGGTTGGAACATGTATGTATGTGGTAACGGTGGTATGAAGCCACGTCATGCAGACTTGTTGGCTAGCGATCTTGACCAAGAAACACTGATCCAATACATCGACCGTTTCATGATGTTCTACATTCGCACCGCTGCGCCACTACAGCGCACTTCGGTATGGATGGAAAACATGGAAGGTGGTGTGGATTACCTACGTGATGTGATCGTCAACGACAAATTGGGCATCAACACCCAGCTAGAAGCCGACGTTGCTAAATTGGTGGGTGAGTTTGAGTGTGAGTGGACGGCGACGATTAAAGATGAAGCGCAATTGACTCGTTTTGCGCACTTTATTAACTCTGATAAGCGCGATGACAATGTTGTTTTTGTTCAAGAGCGTGAACAGCATCGCCCTGCAACATTTACCGAAAAACACCCAGAAGCGAAAGGCGACATTCTGCACGTCACGCTAACTGAAACCATTACTGAAGCATAAGGATTAGGCGATTATGTCATTTGAAAAAGTATGCCAAATCAACGATATCGTACCGGGAACTGGGGTGTGTGCATTGGTGAATGGTGAACAAGTCGCGGTGTTTCGTCCATCGCAGGAGCCACAGGTCTTCGCCATCAGCAATACCGACCCATTTTACCAATCAAACGTATTGTCACGTGGCTTGATTTGCGAGCACAAAGGCGAACTTTGGGTAGCAAGTCCATTGAAAAAGCAACGCTTCAATCTTGCCAGCGGTGTGTGCATGGAAGATGCGGGCTTTAGCGTTAAATCTTACTCCGCACGCGTTAAAAACGGTGTGGTAGAGATCGCAGCTTAATCGAAGAGATTCAATAGCTTAAAGGTTTCCTACTCAATGTGCCTATCGTGGGATAGGGAACCTTTCACTATTTGATTTCAACTTTTAATTTAACTTTTTGGAGAGACATGATGTCTTATTTAAAACCTGCAGAATTTATCCAGACAATGATTGATACTGGTGAAGCAAAAGTTCGCACCTCTACGCGCGATCTTATTCTACGTGGCATGATGGCGGGTATTATTTTGTCTTTAGCGGTGGTTGTGGCGATTACCACCATTACACAAACCGGAATTGGTATTGTTGGTGCGCTCGTCTTCCCGGTAGGCTTTTGTATTCTAAGCCTAATGGGTTATGACCTGGTTACTGGTGTATTTGGTCTTGCGCCATTGGCAAAGTTTGAAAATCGTCCGGGTGTGACTTGGAATCGCGTTTTCCGCTGTTGGGGTCTAGTGGGGCTAGGTAACTTAATCGGCTCACTGCTGGTGGCTGGTTTGATTGCTCTATCACTGACGATGAACTTCAGCGTTGAACCAAATGCAGTTGGCCAAAAATTCATTGCGATCGCCACAGCACGTACGGTTGGTTTTGAAAACTTAGGGGCTGATGGTTGGATTACCTGTTTTGTTCGCGGCATTCTATGTAACCTAATGGTATGTTTAGGCGTGATTGGTAATATGACTGCGCGTAGTGTTGCCGGCAAAATTGCGGCAATGTGGCTACCAATCTTCATCTTCTTCGCATTGGTATTTGAGCACGCGGTGGTTAACATGTTCCTCTTCCCACTAGGCATGATGCTAGGCGCTGATTTTGGTATTGCAACATGGTTGAACTACAACTTGATCCCAACCATTCTAGGTAACATTGTTGGTGGTTTGGTTATGACCTGTATCCCGCTTTACCTAACGCATAAGAAAACCGCACCTGCATTGGATGCCGATGTTGAAATCGATGCTCAACCAGCATTGAATACAAAATAGTATTGATAGAAGTGGTAGGGTGAAAACCCTATCACTTTTTGAAAGTATTGTTTGGCTATAAAAAGGGCGCATTTACCCGTAGCGTTTTTACGCTGAGTGTCTCTTGTTATATCCAAATTTGAATTGATAGGCATTGCTATGCAAATGACTCCTCCAGCTGCGGCTCGTCGCACTTCGTTTAATCCACATACTCCAAGTCGAGGTTTTGTTTCTCTCGTTGGCGCAGGTCCGGGTGATCCGGATTTATTGACAGTAAAAGGCTTTCGAGTCATTCAGCAAGCAGATGTTGTGGTGTATGACCGTCTTGTCTCTGCGGACATTTTGGCGCTTGCTAGTGATAAAGCCGAGATGATTTATGTGGGGAAGAAGTTGGATTATCACTGCGTACCTCAAGCGCAAATCAACCAAATATTGGTCGATAAAGCATTAGAAGGTAAACGCGTGGTACGCCTTAAAGGTGGGGACTCGTTCATTTTTGGCCGTGGCGGGGAAGAGCTCGAAACTTTAGTTGAGCAAAACATTCGCTTTGAGGTGGTTCCGGGCATTACAGCGGCGGCTGGTGCAACGGCATACGCTGGTATTCCACTGACTCATCGCGATCACGCTCAAGCAGTACAGTTCATTACTGGCCATGTACAAAAAGATGGCCAGGAGATTGATTGGAGCAGTGTTGCGCAATCAAATTCGACCTTGGTGTTCTACATGGGCCTAAAGCAGAGCGGTTATATTGCCGACAAGCTCATCACCCATGGTTTAGATGAGCAAATGCCTTGTGCCATCATTGAAAATGGTACCCGTCGCGAGCAGCGCGTCTTTCGCTGTCCGCTTAATCAGTTGGCGCAAATAGCACAGCAAGCGCAAAGCCCAGCCTTGATTGTCGTAGGCAGTGTCACCTCGTTACATGAAAAATTGAATTGGTTTGAGTGATAAACTAAGCAAAGTTCAACAACAGCTTTGACTGGGATCACGAGATAGAGCAAATAGACTGGCTGAAACTAGAGATTGTTTTGTATGTTTTATAGACAGTTGGTACAGCTCTCTGATGCATAACAGTCATTAAGCGTATGTTTCTTTATTGCTTAACGCACGAATAGACGCAGCGACAGCGCTGCGCTTATCCCTATGCATGGGTGAGAACATGTATGGAGGGATATGATGAACAATCGCTATTTTCAAACCACAAAGCCTCTTAATGAACAGCTCGAGCAACTTATGCAACGAATGCATACTCGTGTTCCTGCCATTGCTCGGGTTTCTTATGCAAAATATTGCCAAGAGAGCGATACCCTGGTCACCTATGCAGACAGTGAGTTTGATCTCTGGAGCGAACTGCATCATGAACAACGTCTGCGCAAGCTCAATCATTTAAAGCAGACTGCCCACACCGCGATTCCACGCATTATCGATGATCTTCGCCAGATTACCCACTGTGAACGAATTAACCTATTGATTAAAAAAGGTTACCGCTCTTCTGCTGCCATTCCCTGTTATCATCAGCGTAAATTGAGCGGTTTTATCTTTCTCAATGCTTATGAAACTGGCGCGTTTGACAAAAAATCATTGGCCTATCTAGAGCCTTATTTAGAAATGGTTCAGTTTACGGTGGAATCACAATGCCAAGTGGTTGAGGCGATAGTCAAATTGGCCGAACGAGTAAAAACTGGCGCGCAGTTGTACGGACAAGATGAGTATTATCATGGTCGGCGGATGCGTTTATACACGCATATTGTCGCTGAGGAGTTGGCAGAAAATCATCAGTTGGATGAGGAACAAGTGGATGCGATTTCATTGTTTGCCCAATTCCACGACATTGGTAAGACTCAAGTGGCTGAATCGACACCATGTAATAGCGATCCGTTGAGTTCGTCAATCACGCTTATGGCGAAAAATTATATCGATCAGGGTGTCAAAATCATGGAGGAGATTGTCGCCTCTGTTGGTGAGCCAAATCATCCAAGTATTCAGTTACTTAATCAAATTATGCGGTTTCAATCGGAGCGATTGGATGGCAGTGGCTATCCTTATGGTTTTCATGGCGATGAAATTCCACTTTCAGCTCGGATGGTGGCAGTGGCGACCTGTTTTGATAGCATGACAACAGACAAGCATGATCGACAAGCGTTGTCGGTACCTTCGGCATTGTTAGAGCTAGAAAAGCAGGTGCAGAGAGGTAAACTAGATGGCGAATGCGTAAATGCATTACGTCATCGACAAGAGTACCTCAAACAAGTGATTCGCAAATTTCCAGAGCCTATGCGCTGGGGGAATATGCTTTGACGTAATCCATCTTTATATTGCTGACTTATTGGTTATGGCACACCTAGAGTCTTATCCCTAGGCTATGCGGTTGTGCGAGTCAATTGCGTAAAAGGCTGCTGATTAATCGTGATATCTCCTTTATTTTCAAATAGTACTTTGTTTTTATGAGCACAAAGTGAACGACGGTTCTGATGGTGAATAAAGGTATAGATATAACGGTATTGTGCAGAGGATTGCGTTCGTGCATATTCAAACAAACTGGCAAAAATCCCTTGGCCTCTGAACTGACGACTCACGCACACCGGCCCCCAAAATAAGCTATTAGTCTCAGTTAGGTTCCCTCCTACGACTTTAATATTGTGGATATTTTTGGCAATATTTTTCATCGACGAAGAGAAGTACCAAAATTGCCAACAAGCGCACACTGCCATGGCAATAATCTTGTTGTCGAATTCAGCAACGTATACCGCTTGTTGATGATTAATGGCATTAAGCAGTTGTTTCTCGTTCAATACCGTATTAAGAAAGCCGTCTCCTAAGTGTTGTTGACTGATATTGCTCACGTGAGACTCGTTTTGTAGTCGTACCAACGCAGAAACATCTTGGGGAGTTGCGTAGCGAAAGTTCATTAATAATAGTTACCTAATACAAATTTTACATATGGTACGACATGCCATATAAATAGTTAACCCTGTTGCGCGAAATTTCAGTAAAACCGTATCATCCGGCACTTTGTTTCTTGGGTAATGCTTAAGGCTAGCCTTACTCGCTCGTCACTTAACTGCTACTATGGCGCGATAGAAGGCGAAGAGGTAAATACGATGGAAAAAGTGGCGATTTTTGTAGATGTACAAAATATTTATTACACCACCAAGCAGTACTATCAAAGTAATTTTGATTACAACAAGTTTTGGGCGCAGGCCACTCAAAATCGTCAGGTCGTACTTGCGAATGCTTATGCGATTGCATCACAAGATGCGAAGCAGCGTCAATTTCATCATATTTTACGTGGTATCGGTTTTAACGTGCAGTTGAAACCCTTTATTCAACGCAGTGATGGTAGTGCGAAAGGAGACTGGGATGTCGGTATTGCGCTGGATGTTTACGAGGCAGCTGCCAATGTTGATCGTGTGATATTACTATCCGGGGATGGTGACTTTGAAGTGCTAATCAAGCGAGTTCAACAGCGTTTTGCTGTCAAAGTAGAAGTCTGTTCAGTGCGTGCCTTAACAGCACAATGCCTGATTGATGCGAGTGATGTCTATACACCAATTAGCAGCGAATTATTGTTAGAACGACGCTGAGTGACACGCAGTGTCACTCAACTCGATACTCTGCATAACGCAATTAAGCAGCAGTTGTTGGGCTAGCCTCAACGTCTGCGCTTGTCTCGATAGCTTCAACATCGTCAGCCGTTTCGACAACCACTGCTAATACTTCACTTGCCGCTTCTTCGGCTTCCATCTTGGCACGATCAGCTTTAGAAATGTAGCGCGGCTTGTTGCTGGTATGCAGCTTCGCGTTTTGCTTTTTCATTCTGTTTTTATAAATTTGGTTAATTTTTTTCTTGCGGTTCATTAAGATGACCTTTACTACCCAGCAATCAGCTCGGTTTTCTCATTAAATTCGGTTTGTCACGGGGCGCGCATCATAGCAAGAAGTTCACACTTTTGCATCGGGATTTGTGTTCCACTGCCATGATCGGCAAAAACGCTCATATCATTTTATCTTATCGATATAACTATCAATTATAACGCAAGCAGCACAAAATATGGAAACTTTGCTTCGCGAATCAAATTAACGTGAGTGAAATCATTTAGTTTGTTTAAAAAGCAGGAATTGAGCCGATATTGCGCTGCAATATTACGATTTAAGCACTCAGCGAACATTTCAAAAAAACTGACCAACTCGTGCAATTTATTTTAATTCTTATAGGTCATCTATTACGTACAGTTAGTGTGTCGAGCAGCAGAGCAGGGGCTCGAATTTTGGTAAGTAAAGGAGTCTATTATGATTAGAACAATAAGTTTAGCGAGCGTACTACTATTCAGTTCAGCGGCGATGGCAGGGTTAAGTGGACCATATGCCACCGTACTTTCAAATAGCACCATGGTCGGAGATGCTTACGCATCGAAAGATGCAGCCCTACAAGTTGGCCGCAATATGATTGTTGACGTTAACAGCATGTCACCAATCGAATTAAGCCGTAATGTTCGTTGGGACACCAATGATCAAGTGGATATTAATTCGTTTGAACTACTGAACTCACAAGTGGCATTGCAGGAAATCGTCACTAGCCAAGGGGCGATCGCTTATCAGCCAGTGATTAGCGTAAGTTACGAATATCGTGCTCGCGACCGTGACTAATTAGTCTCGCTCATCTCTACGTTTTCGCTAGCACGAAACGGAGAATAGCCAGTCAGAGAGTGACGAGTTCGCTAATTCCACGCGACTATTTCCGCGAATAAACTATGTTTATGTCGAACTTTACCTCGATGTCTATAACCTTTTATTCCGTTGATAAAAAAAGCCCCAAACCTTTGTTTGGGGCTTTTTATGAGCAGGACCGAGCTAAGTTGCTCTATTAATTTATTGCGCGTACTTATGCGTCAGCTTCAACTAACTCAGACTCTTCGCGACGAGCGCTTTCTAGCATCTTACGAATAACGAAAGAAGAGAAGAACGCGATAGCGACCATCACAACCGCTAGAACGGTAAGCATCTGGAAGTAGTCACCGTAAACATTTTGTACGATTTCTTGAGTAATCTTTTGGCCTTTCTCTAGCGCAATCGAGGTTGAGAACACCGCGCCGATAATACCGCTTAATGCCATCGCAACAGAGAAAAGCGATACAGAGAAGTTCTCGATGTGCTTCGGTGCAACAGACAAGATGAATGCTACAACCAAGCTACCCACAATCACTTCAGCAAATGCTTGGAAGAAGTGGATCAGCAAGAAAGTTTCAGGGCGAATAATCGCATCTTCACCAACATGCATGACAGCGAGCGTTAGGATACCAAATGCAATCGCAGTCAAAATGAACGAAAAGCCAATTTTCGTCGCGGTTGAGAAGGTGATGCCACGCTTTTCAAGCTTTGAAAAGCTGTAAGAGATCACAGGGCCTGCCAAAATACACCATAGTGGGTTCATCGCCATTGAGGCTTCTGGTGCAATAGGAATAAAGCCAAATAGGTCACCACGCATAGTGTTGATGGTTACCATGGTCATTGAAGTCATCATTTGACCGTAGTAAACAAAGAAACACGTGGTAAGTACCGTCATGATCAAGATAGTCCCCATCTTTAATGCATCAGACTTACCTGATTTAAACATCAAAGAGATGAAGTATAAGATTGCCGCACCGCCGATGGCATAAACAATGTTCTGACCGATATCCATGTTTGAGAACATGAAGAAAACAAGGCCAACCATCGCCGCAGACAATACAAAGAACGCGATCCAGTTTGGTAGGCTAACAGGTTTTTGATCGATCTCTGCACCAACACTGACTAATGGTTTTTGGAACACAACAAGCGTGACAAGTGCAAACGTTGCCATCACGGCTGATAGCGTGAAGCTGCCGTGGAAACCAATCACTAAGACAAACATTGGGAATAGGTATTGGCCAAGCAGAGCGCCGACGTTGTTAACAGAATAGTTAACCGGGTAACCATTCTCAAAGTCTTCTTGCGAAGCAAAAGTACGTTTGTACAAGCTCGGGTACGACGGTGACATTAAGCCACGAGCGTAACTCGCCAGCGCGATACCAACTAAACTCATCGGCACGTTTGTGGTCGATGCGCCGAAAATAAGTAGTAAGTAACCGACAGAAAACGTTGCGTAAGAGATCGTAAGAGAGCGATATGAGCCGAGGAATTTGTCAGCAATGAAACCGCCCGCGATAGCGAACAGTGGACCGATTGAAGAGAAAGCGCCTACAACCATCATGGTATCTGCTTCACTATAACCTAGATCTTCTAGGAAAAAGCGCGTCAAAATAACCATGACACCGTAGAAAGACAAGCCAAACATCATTTGGCAGAACATCATCGACTTATTGAGCCTATTCCACATAGTTTTCTCTTGTGTGTAGAAATTAAGGCCGGAGATTATGCCAGAAATCGTCATTGATGCACGGAAAAACCCCACTGAAAGGTAGTGTTTTGTTCTGAATTTGTAAGGAAACGTTTGCGTTAAGTTTGTTGTGATTAAAAAAGTAGCAGGTTGTTGCATAAGCATCTGATTCATTTAGTGGCGGATCATGCTACTCACATGGAGGGGCGAGGTGAATCAGTGCCAATCCACCCAGTGAGGTTTCGCGATACTTTTTGTTCATATCTTTGCCCGTTTGGTACATGGTCTCAATCACTTTATCAAGAGAGATAACGCATTTGCTGGTGCGTTTTAGTGCCATGCGCGAGGCATTAATTGCTTTCATCGCCCCCATCGCGTTGCGCTCAATGCAAGGGACTTGCACTAAGCCGCCAATCGGATCGCAGGTCATCCCAAGTGAATGCTCCATCGCAATCTCAGCAGCAATACAAATTTGTTCGTTACTCCCGCCACGGAGAGAAGTGATGCCCGCTGCTGCCATTGAGGAAGAGACGCCTATTTCACCTTGGCAACCGACTTCTGCTCCAGAGATAGAAGCATTGGTTTTATATAAAATACCTATAGCACCTGCAACCGCGAGAAAATCTTTTAGCTGTTTGGTATCAAGAGGGCGGATAAATTGATGGTAATACATCAAGACCGCGGGGATCACGCCCGCTGCACCATTGGTAGGAGAGGTGACAACCTGTCCGCCGGCTGCATTCTCTTCACTAATGGCAAAGGCAAAGAGGTTTATCCAATCCATCACCGCCATTGGGTCGGTTTCAAATTCTTGGTTAGCGAGTAACTTTTTATGTAGGTTGGGTGCACGACGCGTTACGTTTAAGCCGCCTTCTAGGGTGCCTTCGGTATCAAAGCCGCGCTGCATGCACAATGACATCACCTTCCAAATCTGATCCGCTTTTTGGTCGATGTCGTCCATTGCTTGAAAACATACTTCATTCTGCAACACCATCCCCGATAGGCTTAGCCCAAGTTTATCGGCTTTGAGTAGCATTTCATCAGCGTTATGGAATGGGAAAGGCACCGTGATGTCAGATTCTTGAACACCATGAAGCAATTCTTGTTCTGTGGCAATAAAGCCACCACCAATCGAGTAATAGGTTTGATTGAGCAGCGATGTACCTGTCGCATCGAAGGCGGTGATGCTCATACCATTTTCGTGCAATGGCAGATTGCTAGTATGAAAAATCATATCGCTACGATAATAAAAAGCGATCACCGCCTGATTAGCTAACGGCAGGGTAAGCTGATTTTGTTCTATGCACTGTTTTAGCGCTCTCTTTGCGCTGGTCACTTTGAGTGTATCGGGCCTATTGCCCATCAGGCCAAGCAGTACGGCTCGGTCGGTATGATGGCCTTTACCCGTTAGTGATAATGAGCCAAACAGATCAATCTGAATACGTTCAATCTGCACACTAGCTTGAGAATGTAAGCCGGTTTTCAGCCGTTGAATAAAGTCATAACCGGCTAACATGGGCCCATTGGTATGAGAGCTGGAAGGGCCGACGCCGATTTTAAAAATATCAAAGATAGACAACATAACCACCATCCTTTGTAATAGGCAAAACGACAGGCACACTACCAACTATAGTAACAAAACAAGGATCTTGAGCTGTGAGTGAGAAAGGAATCTGCCCCGCACCATTAGGTAATGTAAAACGGGTGGTGTTAGTGCTAGGGAAAAGATTGTGCGATAACCAGTTAACTGCCGAAGGACATTCGCGTGTCGCAGCGTTAGCCGCTTATTTGACGCCAATGCCAGTCGAGCAAACAGCGTTGATTTTTTGTGGTGGCCAATTGCGTGGGCAAAAGAGATCTGAAGCACACGCGATGGCGGATCACTTTCAGCATCTATTCGCCCCGTTGGCTGACTCGTATACTTCGTTTGGCCACTTAATACTGGAGGGGCAATCTGAAAATACCATTGAGAACATGGAAAACGCAGCAAGTAAGCTTATTGCAAGCGGGCTGTGCGAAAGGAAATGCGACAACTCCGGCCAACCCAGTGAATGTGTTGAAATTTGTTTAGTGTCGAATGAATATCACCTTCAACGCATTATTGAGATTCAAAAAATGATGCCAGAGCAGGGGTTATTGACCACGCTCACACAGCGCTGTGAGCAAGCTGGTTTGCATGTAACCATCTCATTGGATATAACTCAACATTGCGCTGTTCCTTATCCTCATCAGAGTGAGCAGGCACAGGCTTTTTTGCTGGTTGATGAATTGACCACTTACCGCGTTTATATGGAAGGAGTGCTCAAGCAAGCTTTTACCGCTCCGATCGAGCTGGTAAGCATTCAGCCATATCAGGTGGCTAAGCGTGCCATCACGCAACTGCTTACTCTGGAATATACTCGAGCTCATCAAGACGTTCTGACCCGATTGGCGGTATTGATCGAGCTATCACAGAGTTATTCGGTTGAGGCGTTAAACGCCAGTAATAAGGCCACTCTACTCCAGCCATTGTACGCAGAGTTTCACACTTTACTCACTCAACTCAACCGTCGATTTGATCCAGAGAGTGACGCATCGACTCCTAATCAATCCACATCGCGCGGTTGAGTTTGATATTGTTCGGTTATTGACTACTGTCCGAGTCGGGCTGACGATGATTTTGTTTATAATATTCCCACTGTTCGACTCTCTCACCATTGTTTAATACACAGAAAGTGGTGCGCTGGCCTTCGAGAGTCAACATTTCTAGTTCACCGCCACTTTCTACGCAATAGACCGAAGCTGGATTACTGGCAGCTTGATACTTAGTGGGTTTGTAGGGATTGTCTTCTGATGCGCAGCCAGCGAGACCAAGGGCCGTAGACAGCCCTATGATGGTAAACAGTGTAGGTGTTCTGATCATGACGTATCTCCACTTTTTCTTTTAAACAAATGCGCTGTGCATTTTGTTCAAGGATAGTTGAGATATAGGATAGTCGAGAAGTCAGAGCGATGCTTACAACGGCATGACTCGGTTGCGGCCAAGCTGCTTGGCTTCATAAAGCAATTTGTCAGTACGTTCGATAAGGTCTTCAGCAAACTCACCTTCTTGACGCTCAGTGACACCAAACGAAGCGGTAATATTACCGACTTGCTTGCCACTGCGACGATCTTTGATCGAGAGCTTTTCCACGGCACGGCGCAAGCTTTCGGCAAACTGACGTGCGACGCGCAGATTACGGTTAGGGACGACTAACGCAAACTCTTCACCACCAAAGCGATAAGCGGTAATGCCATCACGGCAACTGCTTTGTAAGCGTCGCGCAAGCCCGCGAATCACCGAATCACCAAACAAGTGACCGTAGTTATCGTTGTAATTCTTAAAGTGATCGATATCGACCAAGATCAGACAAAAGTTCTGTTCACTGCGACATAAGGTGTGAATGTCGTTGTCGAACGAACGACGGTTATAGAGGCCGGACAAACTGTCGAATAGAGCGTCTCGTTGCACTTCCGCTAATTGCGATTTAAGGCGACTAATTTCATGGCCAGCTGTCGACAGCTGGTTTGAGAGAAAGCTGGTGGAGTGACGAATGTCTCGAGATTCAGAAACTAACTGGCGAATCACGGCCATCACCTCATCGATTGACATACTCTCATCTTCAACGCGTTCCAAATTGCGAAAACTTTTATCGATCATTTCCGAAAATTGAGAGGTGTCACTGAGGGTATCGTTCATCGAGTTAGCAACTTCGTTGACCAATATTTCGATATTGGCTCGTAAGTCGCTCAATTTAGTTTCATTGCGTGTCGCGACGTGACGGTGGTAGAGCTGTTCACCGGCTGCGGGAGGGCATATACCAAAGCTCTCAATGACCGTTTCTAGCTCATGGTTGAGCTTTGGAATGGCATTGTCGACGTACGTATACCATAGTGCGTAATTGGACGGCGTTGCGGCAACGTGATTCTTCATCATGAGTGGGACGGCCTTTTTTAAATTGGCGGTCGACTTTTTGAATTCGTCTTCAGTCATCTCTTTGGGCAATTCTTCTTAAAACTCTTGTACTTATACTACTAAAATGTGAGTGAATGTGGATCATTTTACTCACGGGTTAGTTACTAATTAGCAAATATGGTTCGAAAGTTTATATTTATATATAAACAGAAGGTAAACAATTGTAACGCATAGGTATAGTTGCTTATCGTCTGTTAGCAAAAAACTGTGATAGGTTGCGCTCAATTTGTTTTGCGATGTCTACTGATTAGTCAGTAACAGAGAGTTGAAGGCTGTGTTGATTGAGCTGAGCAGCACCGCGTAACATCGCTTTAATCAGATCGCCAGCGTTAAACTTCTCTAGTGCTTCATGCGCACCAACCTGCTGTGCTCGATTAACACAGATCTCGCTCGAGAGTGAGGTGTGCAAGATGATATAAGCGTGGCGAAGTTCGGGATCACTTTGCGTTTCAAACGCCAGTTCATAGCCATCCAACCCCGGCATTTCAATATCACTCACCAATAGGTCAATGGCTTGCCCTTTACTCACCGATTCTCGCATCGCATTGAGCGCTTCCACACCGTTGATACAGATCTGATAGGGGATGTTAATACTGTCGAGTGCATCAGAAAGCTGCTTACGAGCGATACTTGAATCATCGACCAACAGAATATTGAGCGCTTTTAGTCTCTCACGCTCAACATCGGTCAAAATAGGAATGCGAGCAGATTCAGATGGCGGATATATTTTCGACAGCAGCAGTTCAACATCCAACATCTGGACGATTTTATCCTCGAAGCGCGTGATGCCGGTAACAAACACATTATTACCCGCACTGCGTGGCGAGGGTTCGATGTTACGCCAGTCGCAGTCGATGATTTTTTCAATGCTGCGTACCATGAAAGCCACGACTGTGCGCAAGCAATCGGTGACGATCAGATAACAAGAAGCATATTCTTCAGGCTGAATTGGTCTAAAACCAATCGCAGCAGGCATATCAATCACCGGTACATTGAGATCACGGATAGTCACCGTTCCAATAACATGATGATGTGAGTAGGGGATTTGTGTCATCTGAGCATAAGGTACAATTTCACGTACCTTCAATGTACCAATAGCAAATATCTGCTTACTTGCTGTTAGGGTAAACATAAGCATGCCTTGTGACTGATTTGCTTTGCTTTTTTTGGCCATTGGTGATTCTCAAACATTATAATCAATATGGGTCATGGTAACCCAAAAGGCACTGGGTGCAATGAACAAGATCAGAGATTGACAGAATAAGATGCTGTGAATGTGACAATGGTACAAAGGTATGATGAAGATCTCATAATTTTTGGTACAATCATAAAATATTGAGATTGATAAACGAAAGAGACACAAGCATGGCTAATACAGCAGCGGCTCTACACATTTTGGTTAAGCACAAAGAACAAGCTGAAGATATCATCAAGCAGCTAAAGAAAGGCGCAAAATTTCAAGCGCTTGCAAAAAAATACTCAAGCTGCCCATCAGGTAAAAATGGTGGCGACCTTGGTGAGTTTCGTAAAGGCCAAATGGTCCCGCAGTTTGATAAAGTTTGTTTCAGTGGCGAAACTTTGGTACCACATTTAGTCAAGACCAAATTCGGTTGGCACGTAGTGAAGGTGCTGTACCGTACCTAGTGTTTAGTCCGAGTACGAGAGATACTAAAAAGCCCCTTTCGAGGGGCTTTTTAGTATCCAAAATCTGTCTTGTTCTACTTGTTGCTTATGCATTGGCGGTATAAAGACACGCTTCGCCTTCTGGGCGAGTTTTAAAGCGGCGATGTAGCCACATGTATTGGCTTGGAGCGGCAAGAATTGAGTTTTCAACTGCTTTATTGATAAATGCCGCAGCTTCGGTTTCATCATCGCTCGGGAAGCCTTCTAACGGTGTATGAATGGTTAGAATATAGTGGTCATTCTCATCGCGAACCATGGTGAAAGGTACGATAGCACAATCAGAAGCATTCACGAGTAGGCTGGTACCTGTCGTGGTGCAGGCATTCTCAACCGCAAACAGCGGTGCGAAGGTTGAACGACGGCGACCATAATCATGATCCGGTGCATACCAAACTCGTTCTGCCGTTTTCAGGGCGTGAATCATCCCTTTAACGTCTTTACGGTCAATCAAAGTGCGATTTGAACGAGAACGGCCATGATATTGAAAATGATCAAAGCATGGGTTGTTGTTCGGGCGATAAACCCCCATGCCAGACATATGAATGCCAAAAGCACGTGCGCCAAGCTCTAAGTTCATTGAATGAACGGCCAGCATCAAAGCCCCTTTACCTTGCTTTTCAAGTTCAACCAGCTTATCTAGGCCGACAATAGTCACGTGTTTATTAACACGTTTATCGGGCCAAAACCATGCCATTGCGGTTTCAAATAGCGCAATACCGGTGTTTTCGACGTTCTGTTCGATCAAGCGCGCTTTTTCTTCCTCACTCATGTTTGGGAAACATAAATCAAGATTGCGGCGAATGGTATGGGTGCGCTTTTTCATGCGCTTTAGCGCAAAACGTCCTATCCCTTTACCTAGACTCAGTTGTAGCTTAAACGGCAACGTACTAAGCAGGAACATAAACGCGACCAATAGAAGCGTACCCCAGTAGCGAGGGTGGAGGAATTTTAGCTGGAACGATCGTGTCGTGTTTTGCATTAACTGTTCGTCATATTTTAAAGGTGGCGCAGTCTATATCGAAGGCGGTGATTACACAAATGAAAAATGCCGCTTGTGGAAGCGATCCGTTAGCCTTGATATCTCTGTGATAAAATTAAGGTTGTTCGGCGTAAAATGCGGCGATGTCTTTTAGATCTTGCTCGTTCAAGTTACGCAGTTGCGCTCCCATCATTTGCGCCATGCCACCGGTGCGTTTACCTTGCTGATAATCCAACATCGATTGATAAAGATACGCGGCATTTTGCCCATTAAGATTAGGGTAACTTGGGTTGATGGCCTTACCTGTTTGCCCATGGCAGAACACACAGCTTGGTGATTTTACTTTTCCGAGTTTGGCATCGCCGAAAGACTCGGCAAACGTGAAAGAAGAAAACACTAAAGGCAAAAGAGAAAGCCAAACGAATTTGTTAATCATGTGATGATATCGCTGTAGTTACTTGAAATAAAAAAGCGCTTCCTAGTCTCAGGACATACTTAAGGGAAGCACACTGACGCATCAGTAAAATATAATGCGTCAGATTGACAGCGCCGATATTACATTAGAGTTGCGATGGGCTCTAGTTATGAAATTAGATCGCAGCCGAGACTTTCAATAATAGTGTTTCAATATCTTGTGCAGAGATGTCTTTATGGGTGACAAAGCGCAACGGATTGCTTGGTGAGATAGTAATACCATCTTGAGCGAGCTTTTCTGCCAATGCTTTTACGTCAACGCTATCATCGAGTTTGGTGAAAACGATATTAGTGTGAATGAACTCAGGATTGACGGAGAAGCCGTCGATCTCGCTTAACCCTTCAGCTAAGCGCTTCGCATTGGCGTGATCTTGCTTTAATTGTGGCACTTGCTCGGTTAATGCGAGTTTCCCTGCCGCGGCTAAAATGCCTGCTTGGCGCATACCACCACCTACCATTTTTCTCAAACGACGTGCTTTGGCAATAAACTCATGGCTACCGAATAGTAGTGAGCCAATTGGCGCGGCTAATCCTTTTGAAAGACAGATTGTCATGGAATCAAAGTATTGCGCGATCTCTTTGACATCTACATCTAACGCAACCGCAGCGTTATAAACGCGCGCGCCGTCCAGATGCAAGGCGAGTTGGTGTTTATCGACAAATTTCCTTGCTTGCGCAAGATAAGCTAAAGGGAGCACTTTGCCATTGATGGTGTTTTCAAGGCTTAATAGACGAGTACGCGCAAAATGGCTGTCATCGGGTTTGATTGCCGCCTCGAGCTTGGCAAAATCGAGCGTACCATCGGGATTGTTTTCGATTGGCTGTGGCTGAATAGAACCGAGCACGGCAGCCCCACCGGCTTCATAGCGGTAGTTATGCGCTTGCTGGCCACATAAGTATTCATCACCACGGCCGCAGTGCGCCATTAAACCGAGTAAATTCGCTTGTGTACCAGAGGTGGTAAACAGGGCCGCTTCAAAGCCGTGGCGCTCAGCTGCCCATTGCTCTAATTCATTGACGGTTGGGTCATCACCATAAACGTCGTCACCGACAAGAGCATTGGCCATCGCTTGACGCATTGCTTGCGTCGGTTTAGTTACGGTATCTGAACGAAAATCCATGAATGTTCCTTTATTGATTGCGGCTAAAAAGCATTTAGATATAACCACACAGCTTAGCTTTGGATAGGCAGGCTATGCTTTTAGCATCGGTGATTTCACCATTAATGATCATTTGTTCTACTTGAGCAAGCGGTAAATGGATAACTTCAATCACCTCATCGTCATCGCACTGATAACGAGCGGTTTTGCTGAGTTGTTTGGCGACAAAAAGATACTGGATTTCATCACAAAAGCCGGCAAGTGGTGTCACTTGGCCCAACGGCTGAATGGTGGCAGCGCTATAGCCGGTTTCTTCTTCTAATTCGCGACAAGCACATTGTTCAATGGGCTCGTCGTTTTCGAGTGTGCCTGCCGGTAGCTCAAGTAACCACTTTTTAAGCGACGGTCGATATTGGTTAATCATCACGATGTCGCCGTTGTCGGCAATCGGCAGGATTACCGCTGCGCCAGGATGAGCGATAGTGGTATGAACGATTTGTTGACCATTGGGTAATTCAACCTGTTCTTCAACCAGTGAAATACGCTTCCATGTATGGATCACATTTTGGTAACTTGCTTGCGTCATGGTATCGGTCGATTCTTAAGAGACTGATGCTACCTTAGCGATTTATTCTGTGGAATAAAAGCGTCTAAATTCTAATAGGTTGAGAATCACTCGAATGAAAAAGTGATGCCTATCTCAATTATGCAAACAATGATTGCATTCCGTTCCCGCAAAAGTGGTTCTGTTATAAATATTTGCTCTATTCTTTAAATGTATGTGTAACATTTTGATAACAAGTGTTTACATTTAAGGAAGCTAATACCGCAGGGTCAAGGAGCAAAATGTTGATAAACACTTCACGAGTGAATCACTCCAATAAAGCACTACTTTCTGAACGTATCAATAAGCTAGCCAAAGCGCTGTCGGATGGCGTTTATGAGCGTGAAGATACGATTAAGATGTGTTTATTGGCGGCACTTGCCGGTGAAAGCGTGTTTTTGTTAGGCCCTCCGGGTATCGCCAAAAGTTTGATTGCCAAACGCTTAATTCAAGCTTTTGATAACTCGTCCTATTTTGAATACTTGATGACGCGTTTTTCAACGCCCGAAGAGGTATTTGGCCCACTTAGTATTCAAGAGCTAAAAGATCACGGTCGTTACCATCGTTTAACACAGGGGTATCTGCCAACTGCACAAGTCGTATTTCTTGATGAAATTTGGAAAGCAGGGCCGGCAATCCTGAATACCTTATTAACGGTAGTGAATGAAAAAACCTTCAAAAACGGCAGTGATGTAGAGCGTGTACCGATGCGTTTGTTGGTCTCTGCTTCTAACGAATTACCCGACCAAGACAGTGGATTAGAGGCGCTTTATGACCGCATGTTGGTGCGCATCTTTGTCAATCGAATCCAAAACAAACAAAACTTCAAATCAATGCTCACAGTAGGGACTGCGCAAGAGGCACAAATTCCACCGGGTTTGGCGATTACCGATTTGGAATATCATCAGTGGCAGCAAGAGCTTGATCAACTGACGCTGGGCGATGATGTGTTTGAAAAGCTTTATCAGTTAAAATCACTGCTTGAGCAAAAGGCGGCGGATGTGGGGGTTGAATTCGCCCAATCAGACATGTACGTCTCTGACCGCCGATGGAAAAAAGCGGTCAAGTTACTTAAAGCCAGCGCTTACTTTAATGGCCGTGAAACCATTAATCCGCTTGATCTACTGCTATTACAAGACTGTTTGTGGAACAGCCCAGAATCACTTGAAATTGTGCAACAGGTCATGAACGACTTTGCACTTAATCATGCTTTTGACCAGCAAGAGGTAGAGCAGCAACTGAACGTGTGTCGTGAAGAACTCGCTGATGTGCAAGAAGAGTTGGAAGCGGAGTTCTCGATGTTGGTATCGCTGGAATCGACCACGGGTTTGATTAAGAAGCAAATTCATCACTACGATGTGAGTGATGCTAAAGCCTATCAAGTTGGTAATGCCAAAGATCTGGTTAAATTGGTGTTACTACAAAGCAATATGTCAGTGTCGGAATCCGAAAAAGGTGATAGCCGCTGGATCTATGTACCTAAGCATGAGCTAGAGCGTGTAGTCAAAGAGGGCAGTGGCAATGTTTACGGTTACGTAAACCAGAATACGAACCTTTGCTTGCTACGTTTTGATTTAGACGCGGCGAACAATTTGATCGTCAAAGATATCGCTAACCGCGCGGTACTGGTCGGTTTGGTGACGAAAAAGGGGCTTGATGCGGCGACCTATCAAGAGTGGTTGGCCAAGTCTGAGCAAGCGGTCGCGCAACTAGAACATGCAGAACATCATTTGCGTAAAGTTAAGTCGAATTTTCATGGTGCGCTTCCTCATGGCTTCATTCATCCAGAATTGCCGATTGCGATGGAAGCGGGCTTACAAAGCTTGCAGCAACAGCTTGAATCGACCAAAGCCGAGTGTGAACGCACGGTATTTCGATTTAAAAATCTTGATCAGTTCTTTGCATAGGTGACGGCATGTTAGGCGCAGACGGACTTAACCTTGCATTGATGATTGCCGATTCAGGCATTATCGATTCGGCAGTGAATGATTTGATGGCTCGCTCACAAGTGATGGCGATGGCGGAGAATCGCGGTATTAAATCATCCGTAAAGAATCATTTGGTTAAGTGGCGTGGCAGCGTTAAAAAGCGTATTACCAAAGTATGCGAAACGGAACGGTTTCAGCAAGAGCTGGCGCTGTATCAAGAAGTGATCCATTGGGATGAAGCCCGGTTCTTCCAACAGATACCAGAAGTGGTGAAGCAGCTTGAATGGCATAGTGCGTTTTATTTACAAGCCCGTCGACTGTTGGAGAAAAACAAAGGGTTATCTAACCCAATGTTCCCTCATTATTTTTGCGATCAATGGTATCAAAGTTTGTATGATGCGATTCGCCAAGCGCAGTTAACAGAGTTAGAAGTCAACAAAGAGAAGGTGTTGAAAGATCTTTACCAGCGCATGGAAACCATGAAAAACATGGATAAAGTGACGCAGGAAGGTGATGAAAGTAGTGTTGGACGCCTATGGGATATGGCATCAGCTAAGCTGAGTAAAAATGATCTCACCGTCATGAAGCGTCACGCCGAGTTTTTACAAAAACACCAAGGCTTACAAGAAATTGCCGAGCAGCTTGGACGTATGGCCAGTGAGGTCAATGATCCTAGTTTACAACGCACACCAAAAGAAGAACTTCAAGTGGTGGAAGAGCTCAGCGATGAAGCGACCGATGATATTGTTGGTGTGCATGAAAGCGATGATCTTAATAAGCTACTGCCAAACGAAACCCTATTTCTCGCTTATCCAGAATTGGAAGTGATCTTCTATAAGCATTTAGTGGATAAGCGACTGATGAATTATAAAACTCAGGGTAAATCACGCACTTTACGTAAAATACGTGCCCATACGCCTGCTCACAGTAAAGCGGACATCGATAAAGGCCCGTTTGTGGTCTGTATCGATTCTTCAGGTTCAATGAGTGGCTTTCCTGAGCAATGCGCTAAAGCAATGGCTTACGCGCTGATGCAAATCGCATTGGCCGAAGAACGGGAATGCTATGTCATGCTGTTCTCAACGCAAGTGATCACTTACGAGTTAACCAAGCAAGATGGCTTGCGTGAAGCGAGCGACTTTTTAAGTTATAGCTTTCATGGTGGTACGGATCTAGAGCCGGTGATTAAGAAAACGGTCTCGTTAATGCAGGGAGATAAGTACCGCAATGCCGATATGGTGGTGATTTCTGATTTTATTGCGCCTGTTCCGGTGGCGGAAATGCAGCAACAAGTGTTGGATTTAAAAGCCTGCTCTAATCGCTTCCATGCGATTAACTTGTCTAAATATGGCAACCCCGAGTTACTACAGATGTTTGACCATAGCTGGGCATATCACCCCAATTTAGTTGGACGTTTGATGCGTAAGTGGTAACCCCGCGAAGCATGTAGATGAAGGTAAGGCTATGACTCTCGTGGCCTTCTTTTTAACCGGCAAGCTTGAACAAAAATAGCGTTGACGGGGATAGGCGGCGATTAGATTAGCGCTTTACGACGTTTACGTTGCATCACGATCTGTGGTAGTAACGACATTATGATCATGCCAACCATTAAGCTGTATTGAAACGAGCTAAATTTCTCCCCCATCAGCAGTAAGCCAAACACGATGCCTGCAATCGGATTGGCGATGCCGCCAAAGGTAAATTCCACTACGGTCATGCGCTGCAATAGCCATACATACAAACCATAGCCTAATGCGGTGTTGAGAATGATCACCCAGAGCAAACCACCCAAATTGTGGGCATTAAACTGGCCAATCGCAGTGAGGTAAGACAAAGGTTCAAACACACCATGTATGGTGGCGACTAAACTAAGCAAACTCCCACCCAGAATAAGCTGCCAAGTGAGCACCTGCCACCAATGCATACTGGTACCAAGTGATTTGGTAATATCACTACCAATCACGATACAAATGATGGCTGCGAGCATTGCCAGCAGCCCAATCGGGTTGAGCGTAATTTCGCTTGGGTCAAAGAGCAACCATGCCAATAAGATCAATAGGGCGCCACATATCGCTTGAATAGCCGCAGGAACACGCCCGCGAAACAACCAATGATAGAGCATGGCAAATACAGGGACTGACATCATGCCTACACCCGAAATCGCCGATGGTAGCGTCAGTGCCATCACAAAGATCAAGCAGAAAAAGATAGCGATGTTGATAGTGCCAAGCAGGGCAAGTTGACGCCACTGTTTACCATGTGGCCACATGGGTTTAATGGATAACAATAGCAAACCAGCAGGCAGAGCTCTTAATGCTCCGAGTAGAATCGGTGGCCAGTTAGGCAGTGCATACTGGGTTACCGCGTAGGTCGAACCCCAGAAAAATGCGGGGATCATCGCAAGGAGTATATTCATAGTGCCGTTTTTGACAGTAACCCATTGCTGGTTACTTATCTTTACATAAAGATATTAATCGTAGAATGTACGGTGATAGTCGAACGATGTAAAGTGTCTTTACGTAAAGATAAAAACCAATTTAATAGCAGTGAGTCATGAAACAGGATCCGGTAGAAAGAGCCATTACACAATGGGCGGTACAAAAACCGCACTTAGATACCGAGCCAATGGCGATCATTGGCCGAATGTTGCGCTTAAGTAAGCATTTAGAAACGCGTATTGCGAAATTGCACAAACAACATGATCTTAAAATGGGAGAGTTTGATGTGCTGGCCTCACTACTGCGCAGCGGAGAGCCTTATGCGTTAACTCCGAATGCGTTGTTAAGTGCTTTAATGCTCACCTCTGGGGCGATGACGAATCGACTTGATAGGCTTGCCGATAAAGAATTGGTTTCACGTGCGAGCAATCCGTTGGATCGACGTAGTGTGAGTGTGCAACTCACCGATAAAGGGTTAGAGTTAATCGAGCATCTAATAGAGCAACACGTTACTTTGCAGCAGGAGTTGATGGCGGGTATTGCAGTCAATGAACGAGAGCCGCTAAATCAACAGCTCAAACAGTGGTTGATGACGTTCGATACGTAACAATCATTATGTCTCGATGGATTTGTCGACATCGTGACGAAAGATGTCTCACCGAAAACTGATTGAAAGGGAAGTACAATGACAAATACAGAGTTGGCGAAATTTCTTGATTCATTCCAATGTGCAGAAGCCGATTACCCATTTGGTCCGGATGCTTTGGTGTATAAAGTGAAAGGCAAAATGTTTGCTATTTTAGCAAGACGAGAAGGGCGAGAGTACGTCACTCTAAAAGTAAAGCCAGAAGATGGAGAAGTGCTCACTTCCCAGTTTAATGATATTACCCCAGGCTATCACACCAACAAACGCCATTGGATTACCGTGTATTATCCAGGTGATGTAGAGGATGGCATGGTCGAAGATTTGTGCGAACGTTCGTATGCGCTGGTGGTTAAAGGACTTAAAAAGCTTGAACGTGTTGCGTTGGGTTTTGATTAGTCATCGGGATTAGGTCATATTGGCGTTATAAAATTTGTTCAATTTGATCGAATAGTCACCCAATCGCTTTTATATTCGGCAAACAAACAAAGAATTAATATTTTTGTTTGACTCTGATCCCGTAATCCGTAAAGTATGCAGCGAACGCAGCGGTGGGTAACTCAAGCGTTTCATTAAGGCGCCTTGGCAGAGTGGCTATGCAGCGGATTGCAAATCCGTGGACCTCGGTTCGACTCCGGGAGGCGCCTCCATTTTCTCTTAAAGAAAATGCTTTGATACAAAATGCGACACTAGCTCAGTTGGTAGAGCGCAACCTTGCCAAGGTTGAGGTCATCGGTTCGAACCCGATGTGTCGCTCCAAATAATAAGATAGCGATAAGCTCATATCGATATCCAGATGGTGTTTTACTTTTCAGTAAAGGCCTCACAAGTTTAGATTTGTGTGCCCTGGTGGTGGAATTGGTAGACACAAGGGATTTAAAATCCCTCGACGTTCGCGTTGTGCCGGTTCAAGTCCGGCCCGGGGCACCATCTAACCCGTTACGATAGTAACAAAAATTGCGACACTAGCTCAGTTGGTAGAGCGCAACCTTGCCAAGGTTGAGGTCATCGGTTCGAACCCGATGTGTCGCTCCAATTTCTCTCTCTGAGAATTGGTCAAAAATAATGGCGCCTTGGCAGAGTGGCTATGCAGCGGATTGCAAATCCGTGGACCTCGGTTCGACTCCGGGAGGCGCCTCCATTATTTTCCTTTTACATCGCGATATCCCTCATTATAAGAAAGTTACGACATATAATATTGCATCATACACAAAGCAAACGATTGTGTGCTGCTATGTTCCGTTGTACTATTGCGCCCCTTTTTCTTGATAGGCTTTTCTACGTGTTCCCGCGTGTTAGTAGATTCGTTTTTATTTTACCGGTTATGTTTGTTACATGGGCTATTTATCACCAAATTAATAGTCCATCTCAAGCGTTTACTTTGGATTTTATAAAACAAAAGCAAGAAATTACATCTAATTTGCCTAGCCATCAGTGGAAAGAGTGGTTAGATGAAAGCCGCGTTATGCCTAGTTACAAATGGCGAGAGTTACTTGATCGGTCACATTTAGAGCCGGATATTGTTGCGGATAGGATTCAAAAGATATTAAAGAGTAAAGTAGATTTCACGCTGCTTGATTATGCTTATCTCAATATTATTTTGCACAACCTTTCACTCTATAGCGAAGAACTATGGATAAAAGAAGCAATGGGCATCGTGCCACAAAAAATTGTTCAGATAGAATGGATGGATCTTTTACTAGAAGCAGAGTTAGCTTTGCATATTTGGCATTCTAGTGATAAACGCATAGGGTATCTTCTGTTAGAAGAATTACTCACTAACGCAGAACTTAAAAAACATGCCTTTTTAATGCCAAGACTGTTGAATTGGGCTGGGAGTATGGCGTTAGCAGAACATGAACTTATTGAAGCGCAGAAGTATCTATTGAGAAGTACTTACTTGTCAGGTTTGCATAATGAACGATTATCACAGAGTAAAAGTCACTATAATCTAGCAAAAATGTACTTAATGATGGAACAAGGAAAGCAGGCCTTGCATCATATACAAAGTGCTCGAAAGATTCATAACCAACTTTCAGAACCTGATCATAGTGTTCAACAGTTATATTGGTATAATGAATCGGTAATCCAAGGTAAAATAGGCAATATTCCCGCAGCAAAATTGGCTGATTTACAAGCCCGCAAGTATTTTCAACTAAGTCAACAAACTATGCGTTATCAAATTCTTGATATAAGAAGCCAGATAAATATTGCGCTGCTTAATAAAGAATACATGCAGGCTAGTTCCCTAATAGAACAATGTATATCACTTAGTCAGAGAGAACAATTTACCTATAACTTAGGACGCTGCTATCTAAAACGTTCTAAGCTGGAAGTTGCTAAAAAAAATTACTCTGAAGCTCTAGAAGCAATAGACCTAAGTATACATAGCTTTCAGGTTGATAATAAAATCTATTCAACATTCAAGACTCTTAAATATAAAACAAGAATATTTGAGCTAAGTGGTGATTATAGATCTGCGTATGCACTTGCGAAGCAGGTATATCAAACTGAAAAAAATCAATTGCTTTCAAAACTACATGACTTAACTCATGCCCAAGAAACATTAGATTTGTTACTGCAAAGGGATAAATTAAGTAGAAACAACCATGAAAAAAGTTTAGCTCTTACAAAAAAGCAACGATATTTAGCCTATGCTAGTTGGTTTGGGGTGGTTGCCATATTATTGATGGTATTCATGAGCATTAGAACCTATCTAATTAAGTGCGAAAATAAAATATTAGTGACTCATTCCGGTGTGGATCAATTAACAGGTTTATTCAATCGCCATCATTATTACCTTCAATTGTCGAAAGGAAAGGAAATATCCCTACATGACGAATATTATCTAGCTCTTTTAGATGTAGATTACTTTAAATCGATAAATGATACTTATGGCCATATGGTTGGGGATGAAGTATTAATAAGGCTAGCAGAAGCTGTGAAGTTAAAATTACATACTAAAGAATTGTTTGTACGTTGGGGGGGGGAAGAGTTTTTACTGTTAATTAAAGCAGATAAGAATGCAATTCAACGTTTGGATAATATACGAGAAACAATCGCAAATTCTCCACTACAAACTTCACATGGACTGGTGAAGGTGACAATATCAATTGGTGTTAGCCGAAAAGCCGAACCCGGTCAATTCTTAGCCGATGAGAGTTACTTTTTTGAAGCTGATCAGAGCCTATATCGAGCTAAAAATAGTGGGCGGAATCGAGTTGTTGCTAGTTAATAATAACGGCCTCTGGTTTCAGGGGCCGTTATCATTGGTTTATTACAGTAGTTGAATTTTATTCTCTTCGCACTCTGCAATCATCGCATCAGGCCAGATAGACGACTGAACTTCACCAATATGCGCTTTTTGTAAGAAGAACATACAAATACGGGACTGGCCGATACCGCCGCCAATGGTGTAAGGCAGGGATTTGTCTAAAACCATACTGTGGAATGGCAGTGAAGCGCGATCTTCGCAACCGGAAAGGGCTAGCTGCTCGGTTAGGCTCTCTTCACAAACGCGAATGCCCATTGAGGAAAGCTCCAGAGCGCTATCAAGCACTGGGTTCCAGAACAGTAAGTCGCCATTTAAGTTCCAATCATCGTAATCAGGCGCACGACCATCGTGTTTTTCACCATCAGAAAGGGCATGGCCGATGTTACGGATAAATACCGCTCCATGTTCTTTACAGATCGCGTTTTCACGCTCTTTTGATGATAAATCTGGGTAGCGGTCAAGCAACTCTTGCGACGTAATAAAGGTCACCTTGGCGGGAAGGCGTCTTTCTAATACTGGGTATTCTTGATAGATATAGTTTTCTGTTTTTAGGAAAGCGTTATAAATCTTTTCAACGGTTGTGCGCAGGTACTCTTCATTACGCATCGATTTATCGAGCACCTTTTCCCAATCCCATTGGTCAACATAGATCGAGTGAATGTTGTCTAGCTCTTCATCGCGACGAATCGCATTCATGTCAGTGTAAAGCCCTTCATCTTTTTGAAAACCATAGCGACCTAGCGCCATGCGTTTCCATTTCGCCAAAGAATGAACGACTTCAACCTGAGCACCGTTGTCGTCAAGTAAGTCAAAGCTTACCGGGCGCTCAGTACCGTTTAGGTTATCGTTTAAGCCAGTTTCTGGCTTAACAAACAATGGTGCAGAGACACGGGTCAAATACAGTTCATAAGCCAGAGCATACTCAAAGTAATCTTTGAGCTTTTTAATCGCGACTTCGGTATCACGCAGTTCGAGTAGAGGTTGGTAATTGGTTGGGATTTGTAACTTCATCAAAGATCCTTTTTATGAATTAGTCCAATATTTTTAATAATTTACGCGAGAGTTTTGTCAGCGTCCATCATTTGTTGATTACAAAGCGCACAATGAGTTTTTGTCGTTCGTGCGTTAATAGCACTCAAGGCATGAAATCTATCGATGGTGAACGGTCAAAAACAGAAATTGGGTTTAGAGAATGCGTCATTCTATTTTGAGGGGTAGCGGAAAAAGTAGCGAATTTGGTATGAAATACGCACATCAAGATCGTAAACTAAGCAGTTGATTGTTTTGGTCAAATTTATTGTTGACGTAAAATTATAATCGGGTAAAGTACGCCTCGTTCTCACGGCGAAAGCGGTGAGAGATGGTGCTTTACTTGTTCGTAAAGGCATCACAAATTTAGATTTGTGTGCCCTGGTGGTGGAATTGGTAGACACAAGGGATTTAAAATCCCTCGGCGTTCGCGCTGTGCCGGTTCAAGTCCGGCCCGGGGCACCATCTAAATCAGTTACTTAGTAACTAATGCGACACTAGCTCAGTTGGTAGAGCGCAACCTTGCCAAGGTTGAGGTCATCGGTTCGAACCCGATGTGTCGCTCCAATTTCTCTTCCTGAGGGGTTGGAACAAATAAAGGCGCCTTGGCAGAGTGGCTATGCAGCGGATTGCAAATCCGTGGACCTCGGTTCGACTCCGGGAGGCGCCTCCATTCTATTTTTATCTCAAAGTACAATCTCAAGATTTTTATCTACTCTACTTTTTATCTATCCCAAGTTTTAGTCTCTGTCATTATTTAGATTGAACATGGATCTTTTCGTCTCTTTTTCTCTTGTTTTCCTAGGTCAGTATTATCAATTACTTGCTTTAACGTCTGCCAATTTATCTTTTTCCCCCAGCGCAATTTCTCTTGTCCATTTTTATCAATTAACACGGCGGTATGCTGTTGTGAATTGATCTGAAAGAGATTAAATAACACGCCAAGATCAAAGTGCTCTTTTACCCATGGCGGTTCACTGTCGCCATCTTCTGTTATCACTAACGTGACAATGTCACGATTTTTTAGGTCGCACTCATTCATTAAGGCTTCCAGTAAAAAACGTTCCACATATTCATCTCGCAGCGGAGAGAAGTAGATAATACTGCGGTGAGACCAAGCATGCCCGCTATTTGGGAAAGAATGCCCTTTGAGTGGAAGTAAACACAATAGTAAAAGCAATATTCGTGACATGCTGGTACCTACAACTCGCTGGATAAATTGGTTTGGCTTAGTAGTCGCGCTATTGACGGCAGTACGATGAGCGCTTTAACCTCAAACCTTTCTATACGATCATTATAGAAGGTTGGTACACTGTGATGATGACTTTAAGCTAGAAC